>RGDT01000159.1 GCA_009918525.1 Planctomycetia bacterium | reverse complement strand
AATCTTGGGGCTATTATTGCGATTCAGCGTTCGAGCCACCTCAGTTTGTACCGCAACCTCTCGGTCGTTCAACAAGAGCAGTAATTCATCACAAGGCCCCAGCAGTGTCACGGCACGAACCCGATCCCCGACCAGCGAGGAAAGTTCTCCCGCTTCCCGCAACAGAAACGAACGTCCGACCGGTGAAGCAAACACCTCGCCACGCGGCTTGAGCAACTCGCCTCCGAACAACCGAGCGTGCAACCGAATGGCGGACCAGGCACAAGCCGGATCATTGGTGTCGTAGATAGCATCAAAAAGTGCCACCCTTAACCCATCCCAGCCGATAGGGTTTTCGTCGCCGCCGGCTGGCGTGGTGGACAGGTCGTCGCGATGGCGCTCCATCCACTCGATGAGAAGGCGTGTTCGTTTTTCGGCTACGGGATTCTTGCGATGAGCCGTCAGGCGATCCACGGTTGCCACGTCGGCTCGCACGCGTTCGACGAGAATGGGCCAACGCGATTCGAGCAGAACCAACTTGCCGTTGACCAGTCCCATCGTACGGCGGTCGTCTGTCACCAAGCGTAGCCCCCGGACATTTCCTGCCTCATTCATAAAGAGCAACGCTTGCTCGCAGCGACGCGGCCGAGGTTTACCGGAGCCGTTGACATCGACTTCGTCAAAAGTCCGCACGGCATCGGCCACAAGGTTCCGCGGCGTCAACACATCACCAGGCTTGGCTCGTCCGCGCAAGACGAGTGTAAGTCGAAAAGAGATCGGCTCGACCGGATTGACAACATCCGCGAGAGCTACGGTGGGGCTGTCGATACACAGCGACCGCAGCGACGGTGATTCGGCAGCGAACGCTAGGACCAGACAGCTAATTAGCATCTTAACCTCGTGATAGAACGAATAGCTTCGACCTTAAAGGAATCGAGTGAACAATCAAAGCTAAAATCGTGACCGACACGGCGAACTATTATCGCGACCGAGGCGATGGAGACTAATCAGAACCGGAGGCGTTACATTACGCCCCGTCGCTAACGACAGCAGCTCTGAAAAGCGTCGCGTTCAGAGTCGGTGATCAGTTGGTGATCCCTTTGGTGATACCCAAGAACACATCCTCCAAATCGATTTCCTCCTCCTTGAACATCTTTAACCGAAATCGTTGACGCAAGAGCAAATCTACCAAAAAACTAGCATCCGTGACTCTATCGTTTAGCGTCACCCGCAAGAATCCTTCCTCCGGACGTTCCTCCACCATAAGGATATCCGGATGAGACTCGATCGATTCTTTAGCCTGTGTGTTCTTTCCATCAGCCACCGCAATCAGATAAACGGTTCGTTGACGAACCTGGTCAATCGCTGTTTGAACATCGCCGTCGAACAGTAGTTGCCCGCGTTCAATAATACCGATTTTATTGCAAATATCGGCTAGTTCGGGCAAAATGTGACTACTGACCAAAATAGTCTTACCCATTTTGCGGAGTTCTTTCAGCAACGAGCGCATCTCGATACGCGCACGCGGATCGAGGCCGCTGGCCGGTTCGTCGAGGAGCAGCACCTGTGGATCGTGGAGCAGCACGCGAGCCAATCCGAGTCGCTGCGTCATGCCGCGCGACAGGCTCGTCACTAAGGCGTCGCGCTTGTAGCCCAGATCGACCAGTTCCAAAACCTCGTCGCATTTCTTTCGCCGTGCCGGGCCGTTTATGCGGTAAGCGGCGGCGAAGAACTCCAGATACTCGATGACTTTCATGTCGTCGTAAACGCCGAAAAAGTCGGGCATGTAGCCCGTCATACGGCGAATTTCTTTCGCGTTGTTGTAGATCGAGTAACCACACACACTGGCCTCGCCCCAAGTCGGGTTGAGCAGTGTCGCGAGAATCCGCATGGTGGTCGTTTTGCCTGCGCCGTTGGGGCCGATGAAACCATACACGTCACCGCGCTGGAGCTTGAGATTCAGCCGGTTCAGGGCGTACAATTCGCCGTACATCTTGGTCAGGTCACGGGTTTCGATCATGTCAGTCCGCCACGGGAATGAAAGCGCGTAGGTAGGTTTCCTGGGTCAGTATGCCCGGCATCGTCGGACGCTCGCCGCTCTCGCTGGGAACCGCGCCTAACCACAACCGTGACGGCGAGGCTGGGTGTACCGAGACGGCCTCGGCACGGTCGCACAACAATCGAGTGCGGGCAATGAGAATCGCCTCGTCACGATAACGCGGATTGATCGGCGGCGGAAACTCCGGGCGCGACACCGCTCGCCATGTCTGATCAAGATCGCGTAGACCGACGTTGGAGCGTATCGGTTTTTCTGTAGCCCGGAAAAACAGCAAGGTCTTCATCAATGAATAACCATTTCGCCCCATCTCGAATTTGGCGTTGATCGGCCGACCAGTCGGATTCAGAGGCAATCCGGGGGCCAGCGGCTGAGTTGGATCGTTGAACCATTCGGCGATTTTTTTGCCTTGCCCTTGGGCGTCAGCGGCAAAAAGTGGTTCCAAGCGGCGGGATTCACCAGGGGCGATCGATCCCAGGCTATACCAGCGATCGCGATAGAATAAACAAACGCCGGTCCACTCGACACCTGCGAGACGATTGGTCAATTTACCGACCAACCCTTTGCCCTCGCGGGCTTTGCGAATTGTTCCACCGTCGTCGGTAATGTCCAGCCAAGCTTTACGCGGCAAAGGCGCACGCCACGATACACCGAACGACCGCGTCGACCATACCGGGATCGGCACGTCACGCACACTACTCGCATCGAACGCGAACTCGAACGGCTTCGCGAACATTCCCTGTGCCCCGGTACGCGGTCGGACGCCGGTTTCCAACAAATGGAACGTCGGCTCTAGCGTCCCAGTTTCTACCTTGTCGGTCCAACTATCGACGGCCGGATGTAACCCAATGGTATAGGCTCCCATTCGGGGGCTAAAAAGCGTAAACCAGGTATGTCCGTAGAGTTGAGACGAGCGGTGAGTGTTTCCACGATGCTCAGGCTGGTTAGGATCCTTGCTCTCCTGGGGTTGGTGCAGATCGATGTCAATAAGGTCGATTTTGTTGGTCCGTAACTCTTCGCCTTTGACGGAATAGGCAGCGACATAAGCCAACACGCTCGCCCCGACCACCGCAATAGGAAAAGTCAGCCAGGTCCATTCCAATCGTTTGAAGACTTTCTTGAGGATGAAATAATCGAGCGGGCCGACGAGAATGATGTACAGAACGATAAACAATGCTACCCAACCAAACGAAATGGGTGTGATTTCCTCGAATGCCTCAAGGTTGGCACGCAACTGGTCTCGTAGGTCATCACGTTCCTCATTTTCACCCCATCGCACGCCCTCGACAGCTTTAGCTCCTCGCGGAGCCACCAAGGGGGAAATCTCCTGTTGTAGCTTGGTCCAAAAGGAGAGCTGACCGTCCCAGTTGGTGAACTTGGGATCTTCCAGATCAAACGCAGTAACAATCACCCGCCCCAACCCGCACGACGTTTCCAACAATATCGGCCGGTCGCCTTCACGCACGAGGACGTGCACGCCGTTCCCTAGTTCCAGCGTCGTCACCTCCATGTTCAGCAGCGGAGCCTTTTGCACGCCCATCTTGCACCATTGAAGCGACAAGGCGGGAAACGCCTTCAGCGTCTCGCTGCCCGTCACTTTGGCATCAACGAGCGGCAACCGGGGCAACAGTTCACGTGATACCTCGCGACGACTGCTGCCGATGGTCAACACGAGTTGTCCCCCGCGACGAACCCAATCGAGTAACGCCGTTCGCCGCGCTGACATGCTATCCTGAGCTAGTCGGGCAACAAACTGGGGATCACGCGTCGAAAGAACAACCACATCCACACCACCATACCCGAACCAGCGATCGGGCATAGCCTCCACATCCTCGACGAACGCGAATTGCCGACGGCCAGTTTCGCTTTCGGCGTCCACGCCCTGGGCTTTGTCTGCTGCTTCGGGCTTTTCAGCTGCGCGTTTCAGCGAGCTAAAGCTGGTACCCAATGCCAGGAATAATAAATCTTGATCGCGAACGATGCCGACCGGATCGCGTGCGGCCTGGGACTTTGCTTGTATCCATTGGCCTTCGGTCGTTTCCAGTCTTACCTGGCACGACGTGTCATCAGAACCGAAGGCAGCGTAGCCTTGCACGGTTTGCTCGGTACCCGCCTCCATCGCCGGAACCTCAACCGGATAGTGGTAACGCAATTCTTCGGAGTCGGCAGCTTCAACACGCAGGCGATAGGTATTCGCTGGAACCCCATGCGATCCGGCCTTTAGCGTGATGGCAACGGGCGTCCAAACGGCATTCCGCGATTTGCCGGCGTTAAAACCGCCGCGCCCCGCTGGCAGACCAATACGAACGCGTTCAATGCTCGGGGCTTCAGACGGGGGTACGAATCGCCTTGGTGCTTCCCCGGCTTCCTCTTGGAATCGAGCCTGGAGGGCGGTCGTTATTACGAGCGCGATCAACAGGGAGTGTTTCACGGTTTGGCCTCGACACAAACGCATGGCGTCTGAACACACTTCGGACAGCCCCGGCCATATTTCGCCTCGATGGCCGCGTCGAGATCGACTTCAGCAATGTTGGCCAGTGTCGCCAGCCATGCCAGGACGTCGGCAAATTCCAACGCTAACTCGTGTTTGCGCTTCTGAGCTGGAGAGAGCAATCCGTCCTCTACTCCCGGCGCCCCCTCTCTTCTCATCCCCTGACGAAGCGCAGCCGATAGCTCCCCGACCTCTTCCATAAACCACATGAAAGTACCTTCGACGCCGCGTCGAGCGTCTTTATCACCGAAGAGCGTTTTGATACGGGTTTGGAATTGGCTCAGGCTCATCGCCATTTCTACTTGCCCTTCTCCATCGGGGTGAGGAGTTCGTCGAGTTTGCGAGCTTCTTCGGTTTTCTTTTGCTTTTCCAGCGAAGCTATCAAGATTTTTTTCGCCTCCGCGCTGGTTACGTCTATCTCCAACGCTTGCCGAGCGTACTTTTCGGCCTTGTCGAGTTTTCCTTCCTCCTGACACAACCGTGCCAATCTCAGGCGGCGGTCGAAGTCATCAGCATCGTTAGGAACCAATTCTTCTAATACGTCAATAAGTTGGTTTTTGTTCCCTTGTTGGGCGTAGGCGCGGGATAGTTCGACGAGATATTCCTTATCCGCAGGATCGGCCTTTCGTCCTAACTCGAAGGCGTCGATAGCCTTGGCTACGTCACCGGCCTCGTAATAGAGTTTGCCCAGAGCCTTGGCGATCATCGGTTCAGGGTCGTCGCGGCTCAGTCCCTCTTCGAGTAGTTTGCGAGCTTGTTTCTCGTCTGCCGCTCGCATTGCCAACTGAGCCAGCACGAACAACGCTTTGGGGTGCTTGTTCTTTTGTTCGAGAGCGGCTCCCGCTAGTTTCCGCGCCTCGGCTCGCTTGGTACCTAGCCAGCGCAATGCCAGTTCGGCAGCCACGTCAGGATCGGCCGGGTTTTTCTTGTATTCGGCCTGTAGCTCGTCCAAGGTGCGACGTTTCTCGGTCGCCTTTTTGCCTCGTAATTTGGCGACGAGTTCATCAAGAAATGTCTTGTAGCCCTTCTCAAAATCGGCTTTCTCGACCTTCAAGACATCCTTGACGGCTTGAGTCGTGGAGGAACCTTTGGCAAAGGCAGCGAGCATTTTGCCGATGTTATCTTTGCCGTGTTTCAACTCAATATATTCGATATACAAATTAGCCTGACAATAGGCCAGTTGCCATTCCATCGGATCACGCGGGCGTATAAAGCCAAGATCAATAGTGTCGAGATTTAGGAGCTTCCCGGCCGGAACGCGTTCCATCAACATTTTATCCCAGCTAGGCGGACGTGGGTTGCCCTCATTAGCGACGGCTAATCCTTCGGTAAACCAGTGCGGCAAAAGATAGTTCGTTTGTGCGAGGTTAAAAACATGTACCACCTCATGGCGCAGCACTCGGGCCCAGTTGAACGGCGAACGGGCTTTCTCTCCGCGAGCGTCGCGTTCGTTGGGGCTTACCATCGTCACCACTCGCCCCGTGCAGGCGCCAATCGTGTGCAGGTCAGGCAGGCCGACCGTTCGTCCGCTAAACATTGTATGATTCCGAAACAGTTCAATCGCGAACGGCCCCTCGGGACGATAATCAAATTTAATTGCTAGTTCATCGTAAATCTGTTCCAGATAGTAGGCCATGTATCGCGCCAGGATCGGATCACTTTTCTGGTCGTACTTCAAAGTGAAATGTTTTGTCTTGATTTCCTGATAGCCGTCGAGGTGTGCCATCACCTTACGCATGTTAGAAACGCGGACGTTGAAGCGGTCGGATTTGAAACCCTTCTCCAACAACTCGCGTCCCTCTTTTTCGTTGCCAAGCCGTAGTAACAACATGCCCAGCCCATTCAGCGGGCCTGACAGTTCGGGACGGAGCTTCATGGCACGCCGATAGAACTCTTCGGACAGATCATAGCGGCGACGTTGTTCGACGAGTTCCGCCATCTCCAGATAAAAGGTCGAAGGAGACTTGCTGTTACCGTTCACCTGGGCGACAACCGCTTCGTATTCCTTTTTCTGCTGGGCGATGAGTCGGCACCCGGCGACTCGGGCCAGGGTGCGTTCGTCGCGGGGGTTGATCTTCAGAGCGGTATCGAGTTCCTTGAGTGCGGACGTTGTGTCACCCGTGGCGAAGTGAACGTCGGCTCGCAACCGCAGAGCATCGGGCAGGTTAGGGTTGATCTTCAACGCTCGTTCGGCGAAGCTTTCGGCTTCCTTGAACTCGAAACGCTGTACCGCCGCGAATCCACGAGCGACGAGCACTTCGGCGGCACTCGGGTTGATTTTGAGAGCCTTATCGAATGCGTCGAGTGCTTCGCCTCGGTTATACTTTTCGAGCAGTAACAGTCCCGCATGAAGTTCGGCAGGCCAAAACGCAGGCTCAGCCTTGATCGAATCGCCCAGCAGGTCTTCCAGGATGGTTTGAAATTCGTCAGCGATCCCTTTCCAGCGAGCATTCTCGGCACTGGCTAACGCCACCACCAGTAACCAATCAGAATCTTTAATGGCGTTCGGTGTGTCTAGCGAATTGTTGTACGCTCGAAGAATCGCCAAATGTTCGGCGTCTGCCTTCTTGATGTCACCGCGCTCAGCATAAACTCGCGCCCGTATCCATCGCGCAGGCAGGTGGGCTTCCTGTTGCCCTATCGCCGTGTCGGCAGCTTTCTCGGCGTCGTCGAGTCGGCCACGCATGTGGTACAACTCGGCTAGGCGTGCTTGAACGTCAGCATCTTTGGGGAACTCCTTGGCCGCTTTGTCGATCACTTCCTGGGCCTTGTCGTATAGCCCCTGACTCTCCAGGGTACGGCTCAGGCCGATGCTCGCCGGGCCGCGTAGCTTGGCGTCCTTGAGGAGTTCTTCGTACTGCTCTTGGGCTTCTTCATAGTTGCCCTTCAACCACCGGGTGCGAGCTTCCTTCAGATTGGCAGCCTGTGTGGTGACACAGGTGATGATAAGCCACAAACCCACTAGCGCTCTCATGGACGGCCTCAGCGGCAGCGGACGATTTCTCTATTATCAGGGTAGGAGGGTGGTGAAGCGAACGCAAGCGTTCCCCCTACCAGAGATCCCGAAGCGGCATTTGGCGGACCTACCTGACTGGCTGCCGCTTCGCGAGCTATCGCGACTCATGGAGCGACACGATGAGATACCCGCGTTGTACCATTTTGGGGTTTATGCTTTGTTCAATGCTACTGGTTGAGGCGGCCGACAAGCCGAAGCCTCCCTACGATGTCTTTCCCCCAGCAACACCACCCTATTATCGTGTACGCTACGACGCCTCGACAAAAGCGGGCGAGTTGATTTTCCCAGTGAATTATACCATCTGGATTCCGCCTGGCATTACGACGCTTCGCGGGGTGATCGTCCATCAGCACGGCTGCGGCGAAGGCTCGTGCCGGTCGGGTCTAACAGGAGCCTATGATCTCCATTGGCAAGCTCTCGCAAGAAAGCATGACTGCGCCTTGCTTGCTCCATCCTACGAACAACCGGATAAGGCCGATTGTCAGATGTGGTGCGACCCGCGCAATGGCTCCGCAGCAGCGTTCCAGAAGTGCTTAGTCGATCTCGGCGAAAAATCGGGACATCCCGAGCTATCGAAATTGCCCTGGGCCTTGTGGGGACATAGTGGCGGCGGACATTGGGCGGGCGGGATGGTTTTGCTGCATCCTGAACGTGTCGCCGCCGCTTGGCTCCGCTCTGGCGTACCATTGCTCAAGGCGAACACAACCCGCAGTACCATCAAGCCCCATAACCTGCCCGACGCCGCCTTGAAAGTACCGGTGATGTGTAACCCCGGTACCAAAGAGGGCCTTACGGTCAAGGACAGCCGATTCGGTGGGGTGTGGCCGGCCAACGAAGTCTTTTTTAACGAAATACGCGCAAAAGGTGGTTTGGTGAGTGTCGCAGTCGATCCGCTCTCAAGTCATGAGTGCGGTAATCAGCGTTATTTCGCGATTCCTTGGTTCGATGCCTGCCTTACAGCTCGTCTCCCAAAAGTCAGCGGCGAGAAGCTCAAAACGATGCCGACCGATGGCACATGGCTGGGGCCGATCACCGGGGGCGAAGCGGTCCCGGCAAGCAAGTTCACTGGCGATCCGCTCAAAGCGGCATGGCTACCAAATGAGGCGGTCGCTAAAGGTTGGATGGAGTACGTCAAAGATACCAAGGTGAGCGACACCACACTGCCGCCTTCACCGACCCAGGTTCGCCTCATTGGCAACGAGTTAACCTGGGAGGCACAAGCCGACCTCGAAAGTGGTCTGGCGCATTTTGTGATTGAACGCGATGGGAAGTTCCTCGCCACAGTGCCGGAAGTAGCCAAAAACCCCTTCGGTCGCCCGATTTTCCAGAATTTGCAATATAGCGACACGCCAACTCAGCCGTTGGTGCCGATGAAATACATAGACACCAATGCGGAGGCGGGCAAACCTCACACGTATCGAGTCATAGCGGTGAATACAGTCGGGTTGAAGTCGAAGCCCAGCGAGGAAGCCAAAGCCAAGTAATCCATGGACAGGTGTACGACAGACCGGGAAAAGGGGCGGTTTTCCCGGTTTCTCCCATAATCTTTGCCTGGGATGCGACGCATTTTCAGATTAGCATGGCCCGGCAAATTCTTATGCTCTTTCCCGGGATAAAGCATGGTGGTATAGGTGAGTTTTTAAGGAGGTGCACCATGCTTCCGGGATGGAACGAAACAATTGACAAGATGGCCGTCGAA
>RGDT01000158.1 GCA_009918525.1 Planctomycetia bacterium | reverse complement strand
GAGACGACGTATCTCTGGTCGCACCAACGTGTAACGCGGGCCGCACAATAACTGTGTACCGCGCGACAACGTATACTCCTTCGGCTGTTGGCCGATGAGCGGATTGATGACCATATGCGACGGAAACGGCGTGGCAGCAAGGCTATCCAGCGAGATTACTGTGACACCCCGGTCGCGTAGTTCTTGTAGATACGACTCACCGGCTTCGGGAGCGTCCACAATGACCGCTTCGGGTTTGATGCGGTTTATTTCGCGGATCACTTGCTGGAGGTCTTCGGGACTACCGGCTGGATGGTCTGCCGGTATCACTTCATTACCACTGCGTCGAATCGCAGCTGCGTGGTAGGGAAACGGCTCGAGCTGCGACAAGAAATGAGCGGTACGACGACGACGCTGAAGGGCGGCGGCATAAATCATGCTACGATAGAACGACTCGCGACCGAGCCGGCTGGTCCCATCAACGCGAAACAAAACAGGAGCGCGCGACATGAAACGAATCCTCACCTAGAAAGGAAGGGAAACGATGGCGAGCGGAGCGTGTCAACGCTCCGGCAAGGTAAAACGGTGGGGTCGGTTCGTGGTGGGGAGCGACACAACGTAAACAATCAACAGCGAATCGGATCCAATACACCGATTAACTGTTTATCAACACGTTGGTTCGCTAAAAGACAATCGAGATGAAGTTCGTCGATGGTGATGGAGCCGTTCGGGAATCGAATAGAAACGAAGGAGAAAACAAAACAACCGACGACAGAGGTCGTCGGGCTGATAAACAGAGTGACAACATTCACACCTCTTCGGGTTGGCCTTCCTATGGCCCTGACGATGACCAAACGACAGTCCGGACATCGTGACAACGGCGTGGTGTGCGTCTTGTAGCTCGTCTAGCCGCGAGTCGCGTTCCGTGCGACTCGTTCTCGACGGGCCGAATCTTACTTCACCTGGCCTGTAGAGAAAAAGAGCAACTGATGACCGAAATTGAATTCGTAGATCACCTCCCCGTCTGGCCTGCTCGTCCGACTGACGCCCATAAGGGTACATTCGGTACGGTAATCGTCGTTGCCGGTAGCGTCGGTATGAGCGGGGCGGCCGTCCTGTGCGGTAGTGCAGCTTTGCGAGGCGGGGCCGGACTTGTGAAACTTGTCGTCCCTGAATTGATTGCGGCATTAGTAGCGGTGCAACAGCCGTGCTACATGGTGGCCGGCGCGTCTTGGGATCGGCTCGACCCAGTACTGGAGGCGGCACGAACGGCCGATGCCGTCGTTGCGGGGCCAGGGTTGGGACGCGGACCGAAAGTCCGGGAATTGGTAGGCCGACTTTGCGAATTGGACGTGCCGTTGGTTCTCGACGCCGACGCTCTTAACGTCCTGGGAATGTGGCCTGGTGTGTGGCGGAATCGCATGGCACCGACATTGATAACGCCACACCCTGGCGAATTTGCCCGATTGACGGGCCAGAAAGGCGGCGAACGTGTCGCAGGGGCGGTCGAACTGGCTCGGCGCGAAGGCGTTATCGTCGTTCTTAAGGGCGCAGGAACCGTAGTGACCGACGGCCGACGGGTGTTCGTGAACACGACCGGCAATCCGGGAATGGCGACAGGCGGCACGGGTGATGTACTGGCCGGGCTATTAGGAGCGTTGTTGGCTCAAGGGTTTTCAGCATTCGAGGCGGCGCAATTGGCAGTGTATTTGCATGGACGAGCGGGTGATCAGGCCCGTGACCGGGTGGGGGAAGTGTCGTTAATCGCTACAGATATTTTAGACTCGTTGCCGGTAGCGATTCGGCAGCAGACATCTAGAAAGTGAATCTTCAAGGTCGCACAATAATCAACAACGACATCAGTCGGAGGGAACCACGCAATGAATCTGTTGTGCCCGAATTGTCAGAAGATGCTGACTGTGCCCGAGCAATACGCAGGGCAACTCATGAAATGTCCGATGTGTGTCACGAACTTCACCGTTCCGGCACTACCAACCAGTACACCAGGAACTCCGCCCTCTTCGCCTGCGCCTGCGTTCAACCCTGCTCCGCCGACTTCACCTCCCGCTCCTCCGCCCATTGATGTCTATGGGCTGAAAAAGGAACCGGCCTTTTCCCCGCCTCCCGTACCGGCCTTTGCGACGAACCCACCCTCGTCCACATCGCCGTCAACCATCGAGCCGACCAAGATATCACCGCCGTCTCCGACCACCAGCCTGCCGCCGAGTACCACCGGCTACCAAGCGGGTGAGTACAGCGACAACTTGCGGGTGGTGTTCGATCCCAAAATCTTACAGTGGGTCCCGGCGGTTGCTTTGCTGTTGGTGTTCGTTTTACAGTTCTTCCCGTGGATCGGCGTTTATGTCGGCGGTCGCGACATTATGTCTCAGGGAGCGTGGGGCGCGGCGGTGGGATCGTGGACCAAGCCCGACTCGGACTTGACCGCGTTTTTCTCTCTTTCGACCGACAAAGAAGCTCAGAAAGATTTTGACGACAAGAACGCTTCCGGCAACGAGCCAGGATTCAGCCTGTTGCTGTTCTTGTATCTGATGCCGCTGTTTTTTGTCACGTTGGCTGCTTCGGCCGGGGTGGTGGCTCTGCCGTATATCCAGACACCATTGCCGCCGCAAGTACAACAGGTATTACCGTGGAAATGGGCTATTGTGGCGGGGCTGAATGGTCTAGTGTTGTTGTTCATTCTGTTACAGTTCGTGTTACCGTTCAGCTTAGAGAGCCGCGTTGCCGGGTATGTCGCGAGTAATCCAAAATGGAAGGAAGACGCGAAAGCTAAATCGGATGTTCAGAAGACCAAGGAAGCCGAACGGGCAGAGTATATGAATCGCGTCCAGCGTACGACGTGGTGGGCATTGGTGGTGTTGTTGCATCTCGTTGCAGCTGGGTCCGCTGGTTTGGTGTATTGGATCGAGAAACGCGGACCCTCCAAACCGTTGCCCGCACTGGAATTGAAATGGTGAGCATCGCAACCGCCAATGACCGACACCGAACATAGAGCATGTCAACACAGAGTTGGCAGAGCCGGATGCGTGAGCGACGGCGTTTGGGAATAGGAGACTGCAGTCACGAACGCTTCTGGCTCTGTTGCGTCTCCCAGAAGTGCAACTCGTCGTATCGGAGACATCCGACCCGACGAGCGGGTTGCCTGCTTCAATCACCTTTGCGTTTCAGCCACGGAAATGGCGTAACCATCTCGACGGGCTTGGTGCTGATCTTCTCGCCCAAAATGTTCTCGAACACTGTGCCGTACAAATTTTCGATTTTTGCCATCGAGTAACCGGCCAACAGTTGATCGACTCGGGCTTGATTGCCTACAACCCAAGGACGACCTTTGCGGTCTTCCAATCGACGGGCACCGGGAGCCTTCGCCGCACCAGCTCGCAGGGCGTCTAGCGCTTCGGCCTTGAGCGTGACATCGGGACCATCAATCGGCGGGGGCGGCAGTTTTGGCGCGAGTGGTCGCCCGGTCGGGTCACTGTACGTCAGGGCACTCGATGGGTCGGTTTCGGGTGCGTCGAACGTCGTCGGTTCGACCACCAGTCCCGTTTCGGCCTTCAACTTTTGAGCGTGCGCTGTTCGCATGATGGCCTTGAACCTTGCCCCGTCGCCCTTGGCCTCAGCAATCGCTCGACGGGCCGTCTCTACCACCCATTTTGACTCATTTAACATCGTCGCCGCATTCACCGGCCCCGCGACGATGTGCAGAACGCGACCATCGGGAGCGCAGAAGTAAGTAGCGACATTTCCACCTTGTTTCGCACCGCCGACGATGCGAAATGTTGCGACTTTTTGAAACGATGAAACGAAATGCTGGTTGAGGTACTTGCCCACTTCTTCGTTGGCCAACGCACTCACACGGAGTGCTTCCGCGTTGTTTCAGGTAAAGCGAGGATCTTCAAAGTAGCCCGAGACGTGCAACACCATCACCAGTTTCCCGCTTTTCTTGGCTTCCGTCGCTGCCTTACTTGGCGTTTCATAGAAGTCAATCGCTGTGCCGTGCTTGCCGCAACTTCCATCGGCAGCGGGTTTATCGGAAATATCGCCGCCGACCGCGAGAAATAGTATCAATTGCCCCAATGCCAATGAGGTCACGGTTCATCTCCTTTTCGTTTTTGGATGCGGTCGGTTTCTCGATCCGCTAGAAACCCGACGAATGGGACAAGCCCACGGATTGCGCCTGGTCTCGGTTTTGATTAGCACTTTGCCGGGGTGTTGACACGCCCCGCTCGCCATCCCTCTCTCCACTACAATAACAGAGTTGGCCCCTGGAAGGAACCGCCGATGAGTAACCCCGCCGAGAAGGTCAAATCGTTTCCCACTAGCCCCGGCGTCTATCTCATGAAAGACGCTGCCGGGATCGTGGTGTACGTCGGCAAGGCGAAGAGCCTGCGAAATCGTGCTGCAAGCTACTTCACCAAAGCAGCCGCCGAGGACCATCGCACCCGCGATCTGGTGCCGATCATCGCCGACATCGACTTCATCCCGACGGAGTCCGAAGTCGATGCCCTTCTATTGGAAGCCCGGCTGGTCAAAGACGTTCAGCCGCGCTTTAACGTCGAATTGAAGGACGACAAAACCTTCCCCTATCTCCAGATTCGCATTCGCGAAGAGTTTCCCCGCGTCGAGTTCACCCGCAAACCACGCCGCCGGGGCGTCAAACTCTACGGCCCGTTCACCAGTGCCCGGTCACTACGGCAGGCCATTTGCGTGCTGCAACGCATCTTCCAGTTTCGCACTTGCACGCTGGACATCGCCGAAGGTGACGACCGTTGGCGATGGTTTCGTCCCTGTTTGCTGCACTCGATCCGGCAGTGTACCGCCCCGTGCAATTTCCGAGTTTCCAAGGAAGACTATCGCCGTCAGATTCGTTCGCTGCGAATGGTGCTCGAAGGCAAGAAAGAGAAACTCCTCGGCGAAATGAACCGCGATATGCTGGCCGCCTCGGCAGAGTTGAATTTCGAGAGAGCCGCCCGTCTTCGCGACGACATTGCGGCTTTGCGCAAACTGGCCCAGCGCGGCGAAGTGGACCACGACCCTCAGCCGGAAGTCTTTCCGATCGACCCACGGCGAGGGCTGGTCGGACTACGTAAGGTGCTGGGACTATCGCAGACACCGCGAACCATCGAGGGCATAGACATCGCGCATCTACAGGGAGAATCGACGGTCGCCTCGCTCGTCCATTTCATCGACGGCTTGCCGTTCAAGTCGGGTTATCGGCAATTCAAGATTCAGAGCGTCGAGGGCGTGGACGACTTCGCCAGTATTCGTGAGGTCGTGACGCGGCGTTTTCGGCGTCTCAGCGAACAGGGCGAGCTTTTTCCTGATATTCTTCTCATCGACGGAGGCAAAGGACAATTGAACGCCGCCATCGAAGCGTTCGAGGCGCTGGAACTCAAACCGCCGGTGTTGGTGTCGTTGGCCAAGCGAGAAGAGGAAATCTACCGTCCGGGTGAGTCGGAGCCGATCCGTCTTAGCCGTAGTGCTCCCGCGCTGCGGCTGTTGCAGCATGTTCGCGATGAAGCGCACCGTTTCGCCCAACACACACACCACACCCTCCGGCGAAAAAAACTCACCGACTGAAGGAGACGGCATGCGAATCCTGTTGACCAATGACGACGGCATCTATGCGCCGGGGTTACGAGCCTTGTTGCCGGAACTTCGGAAACTGGGCGAAGTGGTCGTCGTTGCCCCCGCAGCCGAACAGAGCGCGGTCGGGCACTCCGTCACGCTCACGACACCCCTGATTGTCCAGCCCGTTCTCGGGGATGATGGTCAGCCGATGGGGTGGGCCGTGGAGGGACGACCAGCCGACTGCGTGAAGCTGGCCATTCGCGAACTCTTGGCTCAACCCCCAGACTTGATCGTCAGCGGACTGAATGCCGGTTCGAACGCCGGAATCAACGTCCTGTATTCCGGCACCGTGGCGGCGGCCATCGAAGGAGCGTTTTTCAGGGTAACGTCTATCGCCTGTTCGCAGGAGTATCGCAAACTCGAACCAATCAACTTCGCTCGCGGGGCTGCTCTGTCGCGTGGCGTAGTCGAACAGATTATGCAACGCCGACCACCAACCGGGTCGCTGTTTAACGTCAATATCCCCAGCTCTGACAAGGGGCCGATTCGCGGCGTCAAAGTATTACCGCAAAATATGGCCCCGTACATCGAAGGTTACGACCGCCGAACCGATCCGCGAGGTCGAGTATACTTTTGGTCCACGCCCGATTTCAATTGTCCCGATCCGCACCCGGACACAGACGTCACTGCCCTGGCCGAAGGCTACATCACCGTGACACCGTTGCAGTTCAATTTGACAGATGCAGCCCGCTTGCAGGCCATGCAAGATTGGCCGTGGGCACCCCTAGTTGACGGTGTAACGGATATCACAAAATCGCAACCCAAGGAATGAAATAAAGCGGCACGCCTCATCAATGAAGCGTGCCGCATATGAACCGGCCTGAGCGAGTATTTATCGGCCCATCATATGACCATAGACCGGGTAATAACCCCAACCAGGGTAGAAGACATAGTAGTAGCCCATCGTGGATGCACTAGGCTGATATCCCACAGGTAGATGCTGCGGTGCGGATACGGGATTAGGCATAGCCGCTGGAGCAGGGGAAGGAACTGCGTTATCTTTGGGAACTGCTGTATTGGGTGCTACTTCAGTGTGACCACAATCCCCATTGGCACAACTACTTCCGGAAAGAGAATAGCTGTGTCCATGGCCATGACCAAGCTTTAGGCCTAATCCTCGATGCAGATAGTCCCACAGGTGTGGTGGCGGCGTTGTGGAAGTACCGTGACTGTGGAATTTAGCTCCGAAATGACGAGATTTCGTACCGCAGCCATTGTACGGGTCACCACAACCCAACCCACCGGGTAAGCCTGTGAAGGCAGCGATCACTCCACATGGAGGTTTCATCGGAAGTTGGTATGAGAAGGCGTTGGACTGCCCCCTACTTCTGTGGAAGCCATGCCAATCAGCCGCACAACCTGCCGGACCACAACCCGCAACAGGAACGTAGCCAGCGTACGAAGTAGTACCGGATGCATTAGTGCTGTAAGCACAGTTGGTGGGAGAGAAAGCATTCCAAGGACCGGGACATCCACAACCGCCACAATAATGCGTGTTGTAGAAGAGGCCAAATGTGTTGGTCCCTGCTGTCACGCCCGATACGCCAAGAGCCATCATGGCTACGACGAGCAAACGCTTCATGGGATATCCTCAGAGGGTTGCTGTCTTGGTAGCATCGATCATCCTGACGATGCCTACCTAACTGCATACTCTAGGATCATTACACATCAAAGATGCTAAGGCAGATCGCAGCGTCGAATGTTGGAAAAAAGTTGGGGCGAGCCGTCGCGAGAATCGCGGTATTCATCCAAGGGAACCCAATCGATTGCTTGATCACTCGAATGAAAGGACGGCGTTTCTTTTTCCTCAAGTCGGCAGCTTCCACGGTTCTCGATATGTTTTGGACAACATTTTCGCTGCTTCGGCGTCGTCGAGGGTTTCTTTGATTGGGTCCCAGGCTAATTTTTTACCCCAACGGATTGCAATATTGCCCAAATGGCACACAGTCGCCGAGCGATGGCCGATCTCGACATCGCAAATGGGTAGCTTGCGAGATTTAATACAATCGAGCCAGTTTTGATGGTGATTACTGCTCGCGTAGAGACGCACGGCATTGGGGTCAAAAACGTGTTTTTCAAGTTCTTTGGGTGTTGTCTCGATTTTGCCGCGTGTGACGTAGACGGTGCCCTTGTCGCCGATGAACTCGGTGCCGCCGCGTCCGCCCATTTTACAGATCATTTTCGTACCGCTCAGGTACGTCCACGTAACCTCGCAACTCATCGGTACTTCGTACCACTTCATGGGGTGATACGTAGCTGTGCCTTCGACGGAGACGGGGCCGGAGTCGTCCATACCCAGTCCCCATTGGGCGATATCGAGATGGTGCGCGCCGAAGTTGGTCATCTGTCCGCCGGAGTAGTCCCAGAAGAAGCGGAAATTGTAGTGGACGTGCTTTTCGTTGTAGGGCACCTTGGGAGCGGGGCCGAGCCATGTCTCAAAGTCCAAGACCACAGGCGGCTCAGAGTTAGGGATGGCCGGACCTTTGAAATTCACGCCGGGGATGCCCACTTTGATGGTGTGTACTTTGCCGATTTTGCCGTTGCGGACGAGTTCGCAAGCGAGCCGGAACTTGGCGTCGGAGCGTTGTTGCGAACCGGTCTGGACGATTCGTTTGTTGTCGCGTGCCGCCTTGACCATGGCTCGGCCTTCGGCGATGGTGAGTGTTAACGGTTTTTCGCAGTAGACATCCTTTTGGGCCTGACAGGCGTGAATGGTATTCAGAGCGTGCCAGTGGTCAGGTGTCGTGACGACGACGGCATCAATGTCATTGCGGTCGAGTAGTTTGCGATAGTCCCCGTACGCTTCGACGTTTTTGACCTTTCCGGACTTGAGAACGAGGTCTTTGGCTTTGCCCTGTCTTTCGCTGTCAACATCGCAAACGGCGACGGCGTATTGGAGTAGGGCTTTGAGATTACTGGTCCCCTGATTACCGACGCCGATGAAGCCTAGGCGTGGTTTTTCCAGAGGTGAGCGGTCGGCGGCCAGAGCCACGGGGGCAACGGCAGCAGCAGCTAGGAAAGAGCGTCGCGAAAACATATGCACTCACTCCAGGATTGTAGATGGAAGTCGAGAGTCCGCGTTATCATACGAAAGAACGCGGGCAGCGTTGATCGGAAGGGAAGGGTGTGAAGAAGTGCCGAGGGCGGGACTTGAACCCGCACGCCTTTAGGGCACCAGATCCTAAGTCTGGCGTGTCTGCCATTTCACCACCTCGGCGCATAACTCTATCGTAGAGACTTGTCGGCCGGGGTCAAGTGCCTTCGACACAATGACGATCTTCCTAGCGTTTACCTCGCTGGCCCGGCTCCCATTGCTCGCGTAACCATTGGCCTAACGTCTGATGGCTCTCGTCGCGGAGCAATATCGCCGTGACTCCTTCGGGACATTCGCCGCCCGTTGGGCTATCGCTCAGCATGACCACCGGTCCATTCCAGTTTGCTTGCTCGCCGACACTTCGTAGCCATTCCTCTGTCGAAATGTCCACTAATTCTCCGTCCATGACCACCAGTCCGACGGGCCGACCGCTGACCATGCTACCCATCAATTCTTGTAATGCGGCTCGCCCCGTCGCCACCCCGACCGGTTCCAATCCCTGATCGCGTAATACGCATTCGATAGCGGCTCGCTCCCCATCATCCAACGC
>RGDT01000157.1 GCA_009918525.1 Planctomycetia bacterium | reverse complement strand
GTGCCGTTCGGGTTTCTGAGCCTCTGCTCGATGCCGTAACGGGTCTATCGGGGAGCGGACCTGCATTCGTCTATTTGATCATCGAAGCCTTAAGCGACGGCGGTGTGAAAGCAGGGCTACCGCGCGACGTAGCAACCATGCTAGCAGCGCAAACGGTGCTTGGTGCAGCCAAGATGGTCCTAAGTACGGAGCGTCACCCCGGATCGCTGAAGGATGACGTAGCCAGCCCGGCAGGCACAACCATCGCAGGATTACACGAACTCGAACGTGGCGGACTTCGCGGTGCATTGATGAATGCCGTCGAAGCCGCCGCACGACGGGCTACCGAATTGGGGAGACGCGAATAATGCCGAAGATATTCATGAACAACTGCCTCGATGCCACTAACGCTGTGGAAAGAAAACCTTGTTTACTCGATTTTGACGTCTGGGCGGTCTAACCTTATAAATCTTAAATTTGCGTCGAAGCGTTCGAGAAAGGTATTAGCTACCGAGGGTGTCCTTCATGTCCTCCGCCGACCGCGAGACCATTTTAATCCTGGATTTCGGCTCCCAGTATGGGCAACTCATCGCCCGCCGGGTCCGCGAACAAAATGTTTTCTGTCAAATCGTACGCCACGATCTACCCGCCACCCGGATCAAACAACTCGCACCGCGAGGACTCATTCTCAGCGGTGGTCCGGCTAGTGTCTACGAGCCTAACGCGCCCAAATGCGATCCGGCAATTTTTGAACTGGGTATTCCCGTTCTTGGCATTTGTTACGGAATGCAATTGGCATGTCAGGCACTTGGTGGCGAGGTACGTCCCTCGTCGCGCCGTGAGTACGGACGAGCGGTTGTTCGCGTTCATGACTCCGATGGCCTCTTCCAGGACGTACCAGGCGAAACGGTCGTGTGGATGAGCCACGGCGATCAAGTCCAAGAGGCATCCGAGGGCTTTATTGCGCTAGCCGAGACCGAAACTTGCCCCGTCGCTGCCGTGCGTCACGCCGTGCGCCCAGTCTACGGGTTGCAATTCCACCCTGAAGTCAGTCACACACCACAAGGCACGCAAGTCTTACGTAATTTTTTGTACAAAGTGTGTGGCTGTCGGGGCGACTGGAAGATCGGTTCTTTTCTCGAAGAAACCATCGCGCAATTGCGAAATAAGGTTGGCACCGACCGCGTCATTTGCGGATTATCGGGTGGTGTCGATTCCTCAGTGGTCGCGGCCCTGCTCGTGCGAGCGGTTGGCGATCAAGTCTCGTGCATTTTCGTCGATAACGGTCTATTGCGTGCCAACGAAGTAGACGCAGTTCGAAGAACCTTCCAGGGTGCGTTCAAAGCCGATCTACACGTCGTGGATGCCCGGGAGCGATTTCTGAAAGCCTTGGACGGCGTTCGCGATCCCCAGGAAAAACGCCGCCGCATAGGTCATGTGTTTATTGACGTGTTCGAATCCGAAAAACAACGTATATCCGGCGTCCGCTACCTAGCACAAGGCACTCTGTATCCCGATGTCATCGAGAGTGGCGGCGCTCAGGACGGTCCTGCAGCCAATATCAAGCTGCATCACAACGTGGGTGGACTGCCTGAAAAAATGGGGTTGCAACTGATCGAACCGCTACGCGATCTCTTTAAGGACGAAGTACGCAGGCTCGGACTGGAACTCGGGTTGCCCGCATCGCTGGTAAATCGTCACCCCTTCCCTGGTCCCGGTTTGGCCGTTCGCGTCCTTGGTCCTGTCAACGAAAAAAGATTGAGTGTGTTGCGACAGGCTGACACCATCTTGCTCGAAGAATTAAAGGCATCGGGGTGGTATGGCCGGACCTCTCAGGCTTTTGCTGTCCTGTTACCGGTGCAGTCGGTAGGAGTGATGGGCGATGGACGGACCTACGAAGACGTCGTCGCAATTCGCAGTGTGCAAACCGATGATTTCATGACCGCAGATTGGTCCCATCTGCCGTACGAATTGCTCGCGAAGATTTCGACTCGTATCATCAATGAAGTATCGGGTGTCAATCGGGTGGTTTACGACATTAGCAGTAAACCACCCGCAACCATTGAATGGGAGTGAGCGATGCAACGAATCGCGTTGTTGGCTTTGGTGTTGTTCGTGTTGACCTTGAGAGCCGAACGGCCACCTCAACAGCGTTCTCAGGCCGATGTGGTCGTTAGTGCCACCGTCGAGAAAGTGGAAGCGGCCCAAAGTAAATTTGGACCCGATGGCATCCGCACAGATTACACCGCGACAGTGAAACTAACTAGCGTCGAGAAGGGTGACGTGAAAGTCGGTTCCACGGTGAAGTTAACCTGGTTCTACGTGACAAAACGACCATCCGGTTTCTTCGCCGGGGCGTTTGGGCAGGATCATGGTCTGAAAGCTAACGATCAAGCAAAGTTTTGGCTTTTGGGTGAGAAACAACCCTATACCATTATTTATAACAGTGAAGGCGTAGAAAAACTGAAGAAGTGATCATCATGCGATTCGTGAAAATGCACGGTCTTGGTAACGACTATGTCTATCTTGATTGTTTCGATCAACCGGAGCCGACCGATGCCCCTGCCTTGGCCCGCTTTGTTAGCGACCGGCATTTTGGTATCGGTAGCGATGGGTTGATTCTTGTCTGTCGATCCGCTTTGGCCGACGCCAAAATGCGCATGTTCAACGCTGACGGCAGTGAATCGGAAATGTGCGGCAACGGCATCCGCTGTGTAGCGAAACTGGTTTACGATCACGGGCTGTCCCGCAACAATCCGTTGAAGATCGAGACCGGCCGTGGTGTGTTGACTTTACATCTCAACCTTTTGGGAGGAAAGGTCGAAACGGTTCGGGTCGATATGGGCGAACCGATCCTCGATGCTGAAAAAATTCCGACGACACTACCGGGTCCAAGGGTCATCGACCTACCGTTACCCCTACCGGCAGAACACGGAGCGTGGCGCGGAACGTGTGTCTCGATGGGTAACCCTCATGTAACGATCTTCTGCGATGACCTGGCGAAGATTCCCCTGGAGCGCGTTGGGCCGGTGCTGGAGACTCTCACTGTGTTTCCCCGTCGGATCAACGTTCACTTCGTTCAGGTCATTTCACCGCGTGAAGTGATAATGCGCACGTGGGAGCGCGGCAGCGGGATCACAATGGCTTGCGGTACCGGTGCATGTGCCGTAGCCGTGGCTGGTGTCTTAACAGGACGCACAGGACGCCAATTGTTAGCGCATCTACCGGGTGGAGACCTACTCTTGGAATGGGCCAGTGATGGCCATGTCTACATGACCGGCCCTGCAACGCAAGTCTTCACCGGAGAATTACTAAAACCGTAAATGAAGCTATCGTTGCATGTCAGCGACGCTAGTTTGAGTAGGCACTTGATCGAACAATCCTTCCGACTAGCGTCATGGACTCCACCCTCATGGGAGTTTATAAGGTCAGCATTATCCCACCCCATGTCAATCCTCCTCCAAACGCTGCCATCAGCAGATGATCACCGGAACGTACCGTTCCGGTTGCTACGGCTTCATCTAACGCCAGAGGAATCGACGCGGCCGACGTGTTTCCGTAGCGGTCCAAATTCAACACGACCTGTTCGGGACGTAGCGGTAATTCTTGTAGGGCGGCATCAATAATACGCTGGTTAACCTGATGGGGCACCAGGAGGAAACGCGCTCCTTCTGGAACGGGACAGGCTTCCAGGGCTTCTTGCACCAGTCCAACCAAGGCTCGCACTGCGAAGCGGAACACCTCGCGACCATTGAGTACCAGATGCGGTATTACCGGTGCTGCCGCCTGACCTTCCGAAAGCACGGCGATTGTATTCGTGACGTGACTGGGCATTCGGATGAGGTCGCCGCGTGCTCCATCGCTGTACATTCGCGTCCAGCGAACCCCTCGGCCTTGTTCCCCGGTGGCCGACAAAACCACCGCACCCGCAGCATCGCCGAACAGGATGCAAGTGCTTCGATCCGTGTAATCGAGCGTACGGCTCAGGACGTCAGAGCCGACCACGAGGACGTTGTTACAGGTTCCCGACTGGATAAATTGGTCAGCGATGCTCATGACGTGAATAAAACCAGTGCATGCCCCGATTACGTCAAAGGCCGGAATAGGCCGACAGCCTAACTCCCCTTGAAAACGGCAGGCATTCGACGGGCACATGGTGTACGGAGTAACGGTAGCGCAAACGATCAGATCAATGTCGTTTGCCGTCAATCCTGCCGCGGCGATGGCCCGACGGCCAGCTTCAAGGCCCAGCGTGTAGCTGTTTTCGTCAGGTCCGGTCAATCGACGGCAGCGAATACCGGTCCGTGTGCGAATCCACTCGTCATTGGTGGCGAGCGTGGCTGGAAAATCGTCGTTATGTACGGAACGAGCCGGCAAACAACTGCCTGTACCGACAACGGCGGAACGGCGTCCAACGGAAAGTGGACGCGGAACTTGTGTCTGGAGTAGGGTCTGTGTGGTACTCACACTATCGCCTCGTATCATAACGGGTGGACTAAGTCCGTTGACGCTATCTTGCCCAGACGATACGATCCGTCCAGCCCTACCAAACTTTCCCGAGGCATCCATGTACACACCATCCCCGGACCGTCGTCTTGCGATGAAGACACTAATCCCTGCCGGACTCACTGCTTTAACAGCAGGCGAAGTCTTTTCGCACGAAGCCGCCTCTAAGATCAAGGGCAACATCAAGCAGTCCATCTGCCGTTGGTGTTACGGCCGTATCAAACTACCGGAGTTGGCCCAAGAGGCGAAGAAGATCGGCTATCAGTCGATTGAATTGCTTTCGCCCAACGAAGTACTGGAGGTTAAGAAATTCGGGCTAACTTGCGCGATTCTGGGTGGTGCAGACATCGCCAACGGCTTGAACCGTAAAGAGAACCACGACGGTATTCTCAAGAAACTGACAGACGGAATCGAGTTCGCCGCTACGGAAGGAGTGCCGAGCGTCATCTGTATGTCGGGCAACCGCCGCGGACTAGCCGACGACGAAGGGTTGAAAGTTTGCGCCGATGGGCTGAAGCGGGTAATCGGCTTGGCAGAAAAGAAGAAAGTCACCCTCATCATGGAAGGTCTGAACAGTAAGGTCGATCACAAGGATTACATGTACGACAAGACGATCTGGGGAGTTGAACTGTGCAAGAAAGTCGGTAGCGACCGGTTCAAACTGCTCTACGATATATATCACATGCAAATTATGGAAGGTGACGTGATGCGCACCATCAAGCAATATCATGAATACATCGGCCATTATCATACGGGAGGAAATCCGGGACGAAATGAAATCGACGAAACCCAGGAATTAAACTATCCGGCGATTGTGAAAGCCATCATTTCGACAGGTTATAAAGGCTATTTGGGACAGGAGTTCATCCCCAAACGTGACCCAATTGCTTCGATGGCGCAAGCATTTAAGCTCTGCGACGTATGACATCGGATGGTTTGGCGAACTTTGGCGTGAAAGAAGTTGAGCAAAGAACGAGACAACGAGAACATAGTTTTCTCGTTCTTCCCGACTCTTTCTCCGCCATATTCTCAGCGAACGGGCCGACGCATAACGAAACTAAGCCCTACGCCCACCAAGAGCATTGCTCCCGAGAGATAGAATGCGTAATCCAGACTCCCAGTCCAATCCTTGATGTACCCCGCAGCCTGCGGCACCATGAATGCCAATCCCCAACCTAAAAAAACTAGGCCGTAGTTCAGGCCTAGATTTTTCGCTCCGTAATAGTCGGCCGTGATGGCGGGCAATAAAGACAATCCACCGCCGTACTGCCAAAAGGCCACACCGACAACCAAGAAGAGCATAGGCACACTTTCTGAACGCATTACAGCCGGAGTCGCAAACAAACACGCGGCGCTGATCAACCCATTGGCGATATAGGCATTGAACCGTCCAAGGCGATCGGAATATTGTCCCGTGCCGACCCGTCCAGCCGCGTTGACCAGGCCACCGAACGATGACAGCAACCACGCATTCGCAGCGAAAAAAGCGATCTGGGCGGCCGTTTTGTTGAGCATCGGCGTGGCGTTGACGATGACCAGCAATCCTGACTGGGCCGAAGCGACGAAGAGGATGACTAGGCCGTAAAATTGCCACGTTCGCAACATTTCGCCCGCCGACCAGTCATCGCTCTTGGTTGTCTGCTTACCCTGTCCCGTTGCCACATATCCGACCGGCGGCCAGTCCAATAACGCTCCTGCTGCCACGACCACCACGGCGAACAATCCACCCAGCGCGAGAAAACTACCCGAAAGACCATAGCTTGCGATCAAGTATTTCGCGAGAGGTGAAATGTAAATAGCGGCCCCCCCATAACCGGCAACGACGATTCCGACGATCAGCCCGCGGCGTTCCGGCCCAAACCAACGTACAGCAGCCGGGGTCGCGGCAGCATAGCCAAAGCCCATCCCGATACCGCCCAGAAGCCCGAAGCCCAAGATGAGGCCGAGATAGCTTTTCATAAGCCCGGCGACAACGCAGCCCAAGGCGAGGAATAATCCACCAGCGACGGCACCAACCCGCGGTCCGAAACGGTCCTGCACTCGGCCGGCGGGAATCATACAGAGAGCAAACGTGATACCACAGATGGCATAAGCCCAGGTGGCCTGAGCATCGGAGAGATAATGCCACCCTTCATCAAGCCCCTGCATCGGTTCACCGGGCGTTTTGCCCACCAGTGCCGCTTTCCAGACACTCCAAGCGTACAGGATGCCCAGGCACAGGTTGACGGCAGTTCCTGCCGCCACGACCATATAGGCTCGGAGTGGAGGTTGGGTATTCGCGATCATTCCAGCTTGGCCTCAAAGATAGAAGAGAGGGCCGAGATAACATACCGGGTTGGGGCTGATCCGCCAGCGTTACACCCCGTCGGGTGGGAGAAGGAGTATCGCTATTCCGCTTATGACGACCTTACAAGGATAAGCAAGAGAGAAAATCCGCGCCCCCTTGACGACCTCCCTACGCAATATGGGGTAGACTCAGGGTATTATCCAACCAATGCTCCGCTCGTAGGAGGGTAGCGAGATGCTGGTACTGAGCCGTAAACTCGGCGAAAAGATCTTCATAGGTGAAAATATCTGCATCACCGTCGTGGACATTGACCGAGGCAAAATACGCCTTGGTATTGAGGCTCCGCGCGATGTGCCGATTTATCGCCAGGAATTGTTGCCTCTTAAAGGAGCTGAGACTCCTGCACCAACGGGGACTCCAACTCCTCATTGATGTTGCTTTCCGGGGGACAAAAGGGAAGGAAGAAGGTCTAGTCGTATCGCCCGGGATTCTTTGCCGGTTCATGAAAAGGTGGCCCCGTGGCAATGTGTCCAACGGGGCCTATGTTGGTGTTATCATTTCAAGTAATTCAATATCAATCTACTTAGTTAATCGTCAGTGATAAAATAAAAACTTATTATTTTGATCAAGTAAATCTATCTAACACATATCTTGCTCCGCTTTTTTGGCAATTCGTGTGATTGGTCGCCGAGTGCTACCAGGAATGCTATGATGCTTCTGTAACTCATGAGGGGACGATCATCATGCAACTGGGCAAGCTGAGCCGGTCTAACGGTTCTAGCGGAGTCGCATTTATTGAGAACGGGATAGCTCACGTTCTTGATACCACATTGTCGCTGGCCGAAATTCTTTATTCACTTCAACCAGCTCAACAGGTAGCCTCGCTACCTCGAGCCGAATCCATTCCTCTGGCCTCGGCCGCATGGCTACCACCTCTGGATCGCCAGGAGGTGTGGGCGGCTGGCGTGACCTACATCCGAAGCAAGGTAGCCCGCGAAGAGGAAAGCGCCTCCAGTGGTGCATCGCGTTTCTACGATCTTGTGTACACTGCTCCGCGACCCGAACTCTTCTTCAAGGCCCCGGCGTGGCGGGTCGTCGCGCCCGGCGTTCCCGTCCGCATTCGTAAGGATGCCACCTGGAGCGTGCCGGAACCCGAACTGGCACTCGTGGTTTCTCCTTCCCTCCAGATAGTCGGTTATACCATCGGCAACGATATGTCCAGCCGCGACATAGAAGGCGAAAACCCTCTCTACTTACCCCAGGCCAAGTGCTACGATGGTTCTTGCGCTGTTGGCCCATTCGTCACGCTGGCTGCCTCCATGCCCGAAGCGACTGGCGTCACAATCCGCCTGAAAATCTCACGGGCAGGAACGTCCGTATTCGAGGGAACAACAACGCTGTCCACCATGAAACGTAGTTTGACGGAGCTGGTCTCTTGGCTCGGTCGCGAAGTGACATTTCCTGATGGCGTTGTCCTGCTCACCGGTACGGGAATCGTTCCGCCGGATTCTTTCAACCTCGCTTCTGGTGATGTCGTTCAAATCGATATTGCCGGGATTGGCTCCCTCATTAATCCAGTTGCTTGAGGCAAAAAAACCATGCACCTGCGATTCCTTCCTTGTCTGGCACTACTGGTGTGCTTGGCTGCTTCCAGCGATGCACAAACGAAACGCCCTCTGACGCATGATGATTACGCCAAATGGTTGGCCATTCAATCACCTATCCTGTCAGCGGATGGGAAATTTGTCGCCTATGCCACGTTCCCTCAAATAGGGGATAGCGAATTAACGGTGATCGATCTTGCCACTGGAAAACAACTTCGTCACTCGCGTGGCCGACGACCGGCTGGAGAAGGATCGACCACTAACAAAGGCAAAGCCCCTGCGACCGGATCGCAACATAGCTTCTCTCCTGACAGCAAATATATCTTATTCACGGTTTATCCCAGTAAAACAGAACGTGATACGAAGAAGACACCGTCTGCGACCCCTAGCCTGGCCGTGCTGGATATTGCCACGAACAAGCTCGTCCGCATTGAAAATGTTCGTGGTTACCAAGTACCCGAAGAAGGCTCCTCTTACATCGCTTACCTGCGCGGTGGGAAATTGTCTCCAACTGAACCAGGCATCACCACTCCCGCACCTGAAACTCCCAAAACCAGCAAACGTCCGACAACCGTGCTGCCCACGACCGTCCCTGTTCCATCGGGTGATCTCGTTTTACGCAACTTGGCCGACGGGAGCGAACGCACTTTCAACGATGTCGGCGAGTATAGCTTGAGCCGTGACGGCAAGACGCTCGTGTATGTCGTCGTTGGGTCGAAGAAAGAAGTTATGCCTGGAGTATTTGCCGTCACGACGGGACTAACTACGCCGCCGGTAGTTATTCGTAGTGGATCGGGAAAATATGGACGACTGACCTGGGACGAAAAACAAACGCAACTGGCTCTCTTCCACACGCCACCAGTTGAAGGTGATAAAAAACAACCGCCTAAAATCATTCATTGGAAGCGAACGACCGGAGCTTCTGTGCCCATGGCCACGGGACTGACGGGCGCG
>RGDT01000156.1 GCA_009918525.1 Planctomycetia bacterium | reverse complement strand
TGGGCCGGGGTGATGTACCGTTCCGCATGGTCAAGCTGCGCTCGATGGTGGTGAATGCGGATCGCTCGGGTGTCGACTCGACGTCGGCGAAGGATCGGCGAATCACGCCAGTTGGTCATTTCATTCGGTCATACAAGCTCGATGAGCTCTCGCAGCTCTGGAATGTGCTGACGGGCGACATGAGCCTGGTCGGGCCACGGCCGAATGTCCAGCGTGAGACGGACTGCTATACGGTGCAGGAGAAGCGCTTGCTGTCGGTACGCCCCGGCATCACCGACTTGGCATCGATCGTATTCTCTGATGAGAATGAGATCCTCAAGGACAGCGCTGATCCTGACCTGGATTATAACCAACTCATCCGGCCATGGAAGAGCCGGCTGGGCCTGGTATACATCGACCATCAGTCGCTGTGGCTGGATATCCGCCTGATTGTGCTCACGGCGCTGGCGATCATGAATAGCGGTACCCATGACGGATCAGTGGTCGAGCAGAGGCTAAAGCCAACATCAAGTTCGATGGTTCGCGCATAACCTACACCGGCGAAGCAGCTATTCAAGGTGGTTCCTTCCGTCATGCCCAGTTACACGCGCCTCTTGAGCGAATCGAGCTGAAAGCGATTTTCCGCGATCACGTCGTGACCCGCGCGACTCTGAACGCCTTGATCGACGGGGCTGTCGTCGAGGCTACGCTTCAGGATCTCACCTTGCCCCGCTCGCGTCTGGACATTGAAAACCCGACCAATTTGGTGTCTGCCTTCGATGCTCAGGTCCAACAGTTGCCGATTACCCGCGAAGCCTGGAAATTCTTGCCCACGCCTTTGGCTTTTCTCGCGACCGACTATGCCCCCGAAGGACCAGTCTCGCTCTCCTACTCTTTTGGCCGCGACAGCGAGGGCCGGCAACGGCACCTATGGCTAGCTCGCCCGGAGGGGATGAGTGCCCGGTATCATGGGTTTCCTTACACCCTCAAGGAAATTACCGGTACGATCCGGGTAGACACTTCGCGACTACCTCAAAACGATATTGCTCTGGACCTAGTCGGGCTTAGCGATGGCAAACCAGTCAGCATTCGTGGGACATTCAAGGGCGAAAAACAATCGCCGGAGTTGGTCCTCGACATTGCCGGACGCGACATCAAACTCGATGGCCGGCTTTTGTCGGCCTTACCTGCAAAAGCGCAGGACTTAGCCGAACAATTCCTCCCCGAAGAATGCCGAAAATCCGGCGGGCTGGATCGCCATCCGATGGGGTTAGCCGATTTTCACGCACAAGTAGTTCGCCGCCCCGGATCGCGAGAATATGAAAAGACCATCCGCGTAAGGTTTAACAAGGTCCGAGCACGCTACAACGAATTTCCCTACCCGTTAGAAGATGTCTCCGGGTTACTCGTCCTCTACCCCGATCACTGGGAAGCTCTAGGCTTTCGCGGACGACACGACGGCGGCGAAATTGGTGTCGAAGGCCGTAGCTTCCGCCTACCCGACCGCCCGGTCGCCGGTGTGTTGGAAGGTGGCGGCGGACGCCGCGAACGGGTCAAAATTGCCGTCAACGGCAAGAACATCCGACTAGGCCCGGAGTTCGAGAAAGCACTCGTCCCCGATGGAGCCAGTGCCAAGAGCGGAGCGGCGGAACGCAAGAAGATGCAAGAAGCGTGGCAAAAGCTATCGCTGACCGGACGCTTCGATTTCAACGCGGTAATCGTTGACGATCCCGATCAACCGCCCGATGTGGACTTTCGCATCGAGTTGCACCAGTGCCGGATGCAGCCCGCCTTTTTCGCCTACGAACTAGATGACGTAGTCGGCTCCGTACGTTATACCCAGGGCAACATCTTCCTGGATCGCATTCGAGCCAAACATAACCAAACGCCGCTTTCCCTTCGCTGGGGACTCATCCAACCCCGCGGGGAAGGGGGCCGGATGATGGTCTGGCTGGACGGCATCCAGGCCACGCGTCTCGTCGTGGATGAAGACCTTTTGACCGCCATGCCGGAGGGCCTATCGCGCACCTGTCGGATGTTGAAGATCGGCCCAGCCCTCGATCTGGGTCTGGACTTGCGTCTGGAAACCATCGGCCTCGGCTCGGCTCCCAAGGTGTGGTGGGACGCGAAGGTCGGGTTCGCTGATTGTGTCCTGCGTACCGGTGTGGACCTACAAGGGGTCAACGGCCAATTCTTCACCAAGGGACATTTCGACGGACGTACTCTTTGCGGTCTCACGGGGCAACTGGCCCTGCGCGAGGCCAAGGCGTTCGGCCAACCGATCAGCGGGGTGACGGCACGGCTGGAGGTGCCGGTGCGGACACCCGAAACCTTGCGTATCCGCGATCTCAAAGCGGGTGTGTTTGGGGGAACGCTCGGAGGCGAAGCCAGTCTCAAACTCGGTCCTCGCCCTGAATATGATGTGCTCCTCGACGCCGTCGCTATCGACTTGGCATCTGCCGGTAAACACAACATGCAGTCCTCACTCAGTGGAAACGTTCTCGAAACGGGTGCAGTGAAGAGGTCAGGAACGTCGTCGGGTCCCGCCCAACTCGAAGGGCGCGTTCGTGCAGTCGTCCATATCCAGGGCGAAGGCGACGATTTCAGCGGCCTTCGCGGTAGCGGGCGTGTTGACGTTGCCAACGGCAAAATGGGGGAATTGCCCGTCATCCTCGACATGCTAAAGACCCTCGGACTACGCAAACCCGACGGCATCGCCTTCGAGCAGGCCCATGCCGAGTTCACCCTTGTCGGTTCGCGTGTTCACGTCGGCTTGATCGACCTTTACGGCTCGGCTGTAAGCCTGCGCGGTTCGGGCGGTCTCGATCTCGACGGCAACAACCTCACTCTAGATTTTGGGGCAACCTTCGGGCGTATTGACGAGTGGATGCCGTTTGGACTCGATCAGGTTCCACGTCTTCTCAGTTCGCAATTATTGAAGCTGAAGATGCGCGGCAACCTGGGCAAAGATCAGCAGATTCGTTTTGAAAAGGAACTGGTACCGGGAGTGCTGGAACCGATCCGCCGGGCAATCCGGCCTTGAAGGGAGTGACGATGGTCGGGAACATCATCTTCCGCATGATTTTGTGGGATCTTTTCAAGGTCTTTTTACTGTCGTTGATCACCATCACCGGTATCTTGTTGTTGGCCGGTATTTTAGCCGAGGCGTCGCAACAGGGGCTAGGTCCGCGTCAATTGCTGGCTGCCATTCCGTTGCTGATACCGTCAACGCTGCCCTACACGATTCCAGCGACAACGCTGTTCGCAGCCTGCTTGGTGTATGGGCGTCTGTCGAGTGATCACGAGGTGTTGGCGATCAAGGCAGCGGGGTGCAACCTCATTCACATCGTCACGCCGGGGCTTATTCTGGGCATCGTCATGGGGCTGGTGACCCTCGGGTTGTATCATCGCATCATTCCCTACACGCACCACCTTTTACGGGCGATGGCATTCAACGATGTCGAAGAATTGCTTTATGGGCAATTACGCAAGAATGGCTCGTTGGCCCATCAACAAGTTCCCTATGCCATGTTCGTCAAGAGCGTGCAGGGGCGAAAGCTGCTTAGCCCGGTGTTCAAACGCAAGACGAACAAGGGAGTCGTGGACATGGTCGCCCGAGCGCGGGAGGCGGTGCTTCGCGTTGATACTACCAATCGCCTCCTCTTGCTCGACATGAAATTCGGTGTCGCCACCAGCGAAGACGGCTCGCAAGGACACTTCGATCACAAGACGTTTGACGTGCCTTTGCCTGCTGGTTTCGACAAGTACGAGAATCGTCGCCCACGTGATATGACCTGGAACGAACTCGTTGAGCGTCGAGGAGAATTAATCGAAGAAGATGAGCACATCCAGGAGGAAATCAAAACGAACTCGGCCCAGATTGGTCAACCAGGCGCAAGGCCGGACCTTCCCCAACACGTCGCTAATCTCAAGGAGAAGGTAAGGCAAGTGCGCATCTTACGTCAGCACATCTATGTTGAAATGCTCATGCGACCAGCCCTGAGTATGGGGTGCTTTTGCTTCATCTTGGCAGCGGCACCCGTGGCGATCTGGTTCAGCCGTGGCGATTACCTTGGGTCGTTCATCACCTGTTTCCTGCCCATAGTCTGTGCCTATTACCCACTGGTGTTGGCCGGAACCAACATGGCCAAGGAATCGCGGTTTAACGAGGTGATATTAGTCTTTGGGCCAAATGTGCTGGTGGCGTTCGCTGGGGTCGCGTTGCTACGCTGGTTATTGCGATATTGATGCAGTACAAAGCGAACGACCGTTAGCGGCGTAAACCGTGCGCGTAGGTGGCCAGATGGCCAAGCGTGTCGCCGTGGTGCGTAAAGGTCAGGCGGCGGCGTATGTCGGCACCCAAAGCTCGTCCACCGACCGTGACGGCTGCACCGACTTCGTTAGCGGCAGCGTAGAGTTGGGCAAAACCTTTCACGAACAATTCCACATCGGCCAGGTGACTACACGACAGCCAGACGAGGCGAGGGCGACGTTCACGGATGGCTCGAACGAATGAGTCATGCGGAAGGTTTGGGCCAAGGTTGTCCACCTGCCAACCTTCCTCCAACAGCGTGAGTTCCACGAGAAGATTAGCGAGTTGATAGTGATCGCCTTCCGGTCCACCACCCAGAGCGAGCGGCGCGTTACGGTCGGCCGCGGGTAGTAACGCTCTGAGCGATTGCACAGCTGCCAAGCAGTTTTGCGTGCCGCGATGCTCGTGATAAATGTCAATCGTACCACTCTGCCAATTTTGACCAATTCGCATCATAGCGGGACAAATCACGTCATCGCCAATGCGTGCGATCCGATGACCGGCAGCATGAGCTTCGCGAAGGAGGGAGGTGGTGCGTTGGTTTTCACCGACGATCAAGCCTGCGTGGAACTGTTCGGCCAGGGTTTCGAGGTTGGTTGTGTCGATAGGACGATCATTGAGCAATCGTTCTAGTTTGGCGCGGGGCAAATTAAGTTCGTCCGCTACCCGCACGAGATCGGAGAGCAAAATTTTGCGGTGTTTGCCGACCGTACGATTCACGGGGAGGATGCCCTGATCCGCCCATCGTTTAATCGTTGACTCACCGACCTCTAATAGGTCGGCAGCTTCTCTCGTTCCAATGTATTGATGAAGATCCATAATCGCAAGCATTCGTCCATATCGGCCATATCGGTCACTAATTTATCTTAGACGAACGGACTGCATGAATCCAGAGTAAGTTAGTGAACTCTGTTGATTGCTTACTATTTTTTCGACGTTTTTCCGTTAACCACTTCAAGAACTCGCGGTTTTTTTCTTGACGCAACCAGTGAAATGTTTATATTGGATTAGAAGAACGATTTGGACGATTTGAACGATATAGATGTCGTAGTCGATAACTTGAGGGGGCTAGCCGTGACGAATCAATTAGCGAAAGAGTCGAGCAAGCCAAGGTCTGCCATCTACCACGTGACGGACGAATCTTTCCGTCAACGTGGCGCAGAACAACTCTATGGGCGAGCCTCGGCACCGCCTGAATCCTACACCGGCTCCCATATGCCCGATGATCTTACCCGTGACCTGGCGAAACGGATGCACTATGCTGCATGGCGTACTGAAACTGCTCGCGATGAACGCACTCGGGCCAAATGGCACGCTAACTATCTCCATTTCCGAGACTTGATCGTTATTGGTAACCGTAAGCTCATCTACCGTGCTGTGCGGCGTTGGATGCCTCCATCCTCTATCGCTGACGATATGGTCGGCGATTGCCAGATTGTTCTCATTCAAGCTGTAGCAGCTTACAACCCGTGGATCGGTATTCGCTTCAGCACTTATGCTTTCACTTGTCTCATGCGAGCCTTGTCTCGTTTGTCGCAAAAGCAAGCTGGTGATCGTCTCTCTCGCTCGGTTCCGCTCGAAGCGCTTCCTGATGGCGAACCACGGGACGGATCTACCGAAGAAGTATCCACCGGACGCATGGCTCGTGTGGATGAGTATCTACGCGATGACAACGACCTTCTGAGCTATCGCGAAAAGCGCGTCATCACCCGCCGATTCAGCCTCGACGAATCCAATAAGGGCGGTACACTTGAACAAGTAGGCAAAGAACTTGGACTGTCCAAAGAACGTGTTCGTCAGGTACAAGCCAGCGCCTTAAGCAAACTGCGCGCCGTACTCATGTGATTTTTGCGTCTTTTGCGTGTCTTGTGTCCACTAATTCTAACTCGGCATTTATATCCTAGGAGCCGTCATAGGGGTAACTATTCCTAACGGCTCCTGTTACATTTCAACTCACCTGAGACTATTTCCCTTACAGGGTTTGACTTCTTACGCTGCTTGCCATAGGTAAATCCCCATTCCTCAATCAAAGGACAGGGGCACTCTCCACCATGAGTATTACTACCGCACCAAGCCGCACGGATGACGACGCACTTGCACCGAATGCCTATTGGCTCTTGTGGGCCGGCTTCATGGCAATTCTCGCGGCGGGCGTTGGCTTCGCCATCCGCGGCGGCATTTTCGCCGACTGGGGCCGTGAGTATGGCTTCAGCGGCGCGGAACTGGGCCGCATCGGTGGTGCTGGCTTCACCGGTTTCTGCTTCGGCATCATTATCGGCGGTGTCATCGCTGACAAGATCGGCTACGGCAAACTGGTCACGGCCGCGTTTCTATTCCACGTTCTCTCGGCAGTGGTAACGTTCGGGGCCAGCAAAGGGATGGACAAGGCGACAGCGTATCAACTCCTCTTCTGGGGTATGTTCCTGTTCGCAATCGCCAACGGAACGCTCGAAGCGGTCGCTAATCCGCTCGTGGCGACGCTGTTCCCTAAGAACCGCACGCACTATCTGAACATTCTCCATGCCAGCTGGCCCGCCGGTCTGGTGCTGGGAGGCGTGTGTGGCTGGGTATTAGGCGAACAATATAAGGTAGCCTGGCAGTATCAACTTGCCCTCTACCTCGTTCCCACCATTGTCTACGGCATCATGTTCTTCGGCCAAACGATGCCCAAATCGGAAGCCAGTAAACAAGGCTTAAGCATCGGCGAAATGTTCAAGGATGTAGGTATCCTGGGCGGGTTGGTGGTGTGCTTCCTCCTGGCGTTGTTCTTCGCTGACACACTCAAACCCATTCTCACGGGTCTGATGGTTCCGGCCCAGGGCGAAAAGGAAGCCATCGAACTGGCTTCGAGCCGAGCAGCCTCGGCTAGTCAGTGGATCGGGTATCTCATCGGGTTCGCTTTACTGTTCGTTATCGCGTTTATCACTAAATTCTCGCTCGGTTCTTTGCTATTGTTCGTGTTGTTCGTCACGCACGCTCTGGTCGGTGCGGTCGAACTCGGCACCGACGGCTGGATTCAGAACATCACCGGCAACATCCTCTCGACACCGGAAGGCCGTATCCTGTTTGTGTTCACGTCGGCGGTCATGTTCCTGTTGCGATTCTGCGCGGACTTTATCGAAAAGAAACTCGGCCTGTCGCCCGTTGCGTTGCTATTGGGCTGCGCTGCGTTGGCCTGCGTCGGCCTGTTGCTGACGGCTCAAATCACGTCGTTTGTTTTTGCGCTCGTCGCCTTGGGCATTTACGCCGTCGGCAAAACGTTCTTCTGGCCGACAATGTTGGCCGTTGCCAGCGACCGCTTCCCCCGCACGGGAGCCGTGGCGATCAGCATCATGGGAGGCATCGGTATGATGTCGGCCGGGTTGATCGGGTCAGCCGGTCTGGGTTATGCCAAGGATCGTTTCTCGGGCGAAGAGCTACAGTCCAAGAATCCGGCTCTCATGGCCGAATACAAGTCAACCGAGGCGAGCAAGTTCTTGTTCTTCCCCGAAGCGACGGGGCTGGACGGCAAGAAACTCGGCGACGTTCAGAAAAAACTCAGCGATGCCCAGGAACAACTGGCCAAGGCCGGTACCACCGACCCTAAGGCCGCGTTGGAGAAATTGACCACGGACGAGCGGACGGTCATCGACGCGAGCATCATGGGCGATCGCAAAACGCTCATCGCTGATGCCGCCATCCCGGCGACGATGGCCGCTATCTATCTGTGCTTGCTACTGTACTTCGGAGCAATTGGTGGCTATAAGGTGCTGAACATCGACGGCACCGCCAAGGAAAAAAGCCACTGAGATCGAAGGAAATAGTGATAAGAGCCGACGAGACTCTGCACAGTTAGGTGGGAGCTGTCGGCCTACTGAGTTGGCAAAAAAATAAACCGCCGGCTGAGCCTGTGCGGTTTATGTCTCCTGAGTAATCAATTAGCGGGGTGTATTGGTACCTGGTTAGCCCGGCCGATAATGGTCATCTCTCCTGTCGCCTCGTTATAGGACTACGCGATGCTACCCTTTCGGGCTGTGCTGTTCGACCTCGACGGCACATTGATCGACAGCTTTGCTGCCATTGCCGCCAGCGTCAACCACGTTCGCGCATGGCGTGGGCTGGGGCCTTTGAGCGAAAAGGAAGTCATGGGCTACGTCGGGCGTGGGGCGGTTCGTTTGATGGCGGACGCTATAGGAGTGGGCGACCCCGCTGAGAATCTAGCGGCGTACAGCGCCCATCATCCGAGTGTCATCCGCCCGCTAACACGGTTGCTGCCGAACGCCCGAGAGACGCTCGTCGCGTTACATGGGCAGGGCAAGTTACTGGGCATTTGTAGTAATAAGCCGGTGGCTTTCACCCGTGAATTAATGGACCATCTTGGCTTGATTGGTCTCCTCAGCACCGTGCTAGGGCCGGAAGATGTCGGCCGGCCTAAGCCCGCCCCGGACATGCTGGTGGAGGGAATGCGTCGGCTCAAGGTAAGTCCGACGGAAACACTATATGTCGGCGATATGACAGTGGACATCGACACAGGACGGGCGGCGGGCGTGACGGTATGGGCAGTTCCGACCGGCATCCAAAGTGCGGAGCAGTTGGGCGGAGCGAACCGGATTCTGTCGAGTCTTAATGAACTGACCTGACGAACCGATAAAAGACATGTAATTGGCTGATTAGGCCGAATCGTACGGTTAAGGAATACTGCGTCAAGAAAACCGAGAAAAGAGGTCTGGAAAAATAGGTGGTTCTTCGGAGATAATATGCTTGTAGGAGTGGATGCTGTCCAAGCGGAATCATTAACTCCACCCGAAGAGCGGATGTCAGTCCCCGATGATCGTGCAAGTAAAATCGTCTGCGGCTCTCTCTCCCAGGCTGTCAGGAAGCGGTGGTTGAATCGTCCAATTCATGAAGGGTGACGATAATTCGCATCATTGCGCATCGTGCCCCTCGTTGGGCTGAAATCTTTGAAGGAGTCCGTGACAATGCGATCCCTTGTGTGGATGGTGCTGGCCGGGTTCGCCGTCGTATCTGTTGCACGCGGCGAGGAGATTCCGAAAGAGTACCAGGAAACGGTCAAGAAGGGACTGGCATA
>RGDT01000155.1 GCA_009918525.1 Planctomycetia bacterium | reverse complement strand
GTCAACGTCCCAATGGGCGTTGTCTCCTCTCGGGCTTTGCGGTTCATAAACTGGATAGAGGAGGGTAATGACCATGAAAGCCCACGAGCGGCAACTTGCCGAGATTCGTGAAAAGGTTGAGGTGGGAGCACGGCTCTCGTTCGACGAGGGGGTGTGTCTCGAAGAAAATGCCGATCTGTTCACGCTCGGCGAGCTGGCCAATCTCGTCCGAGAACGCAAGAACGGCAACTTCGCTTATTATAATGTCAATACGCACCTCAACCCGACGAATGTTTGCGTCTATCGCTGTACGTTCTGCGCTTTCCGGGCTGACCTCAAATCGCCCAAAGGCTACGTGATGAGCGATGAGCAAATCCTTCATCGGGCCGAGGAAGCCGACCGACGTGGCGCAACGGAAATGCACATCGTCGGTGGGTTGCATCACCTGCTAGGATACGATTGGTACTTGAATGTTGTACGAATAATCCACAAAGCATTTCCGCGGTTGCATCTCAAAGCCTACACCCCTGTCGAATGGGACTGGTTCTCTCGTTTGACGAAACGGCCTCTCGTAGACATCCTGGCCGAATTCAAAGAAGCGGGGCTAGGTAGTCTGCCGGGCGGCGGGGCAGAGATTTTTGATTCTGAAGTTCGAGATCAGATTTGCGAACACAAAGCCGATTCTGAAGCGTGGTTCGCGACCCATCGGGCGGCCCATTCGCTCGGGCTTCGCTCGAACGCAACCATGTTATATGGGCACATTGAGAAGCCACGCCACCGCATTGACCACCTGTTGCGTCTGCGGGCGTTGCAAGATGAGTCGGGCGGTTTCCAAACTTTTATCCCGTTAGCTTTTCATCCCGACAACACCAAACTTGCCTATCTGCCCAAACCCACCGGCGTTATGGATCTACGGGTCATGGCCATCAGCCGACTGATGCTCGACAATTTTGCCCATATTAAGGCGTATTGGGTGATGCTCGGCATCAAAACGGCTCAGATGGCGTTGTCTTTCGGAGCGGACGACATCGACGGTACCGTTGTTCACGAAAAGATTTATCACGACGCCGGCAGTGACTCGCCCCAGGAAACGACCGTGACCGAGTTACGGCGTTTGATCGAAGAGGCGGGCCGACAACCGATCGAACGTGATACGTTGTATAACGAGGTGATCCGTGAGCCGGGTACGACCTGGAGGACGGGTCGGAAATTACAGTTGGCTATGGTTTGATGGCGAGCGTGTGTTGAATGGATTCACCACACGCTTAGAGTCTAAATGGAAATTGGTGCCATTAGCGAGTATAACCTTAACGCCTAGTGTAGCCGTAACGATCGATGACTGAGCCCCAACGGCGAGCGATCGTTTCCCGCTGTTCTTCGCTGAGCATCGGGAAACGGTTTTTCGCATAACCGGCATTCTCACTCAGATAAGACTCAATACGCGGCCTAGTTTCCTCGAAACCGCCCAGATTCAGTTCGTCGTACATCCTCTGCATCCGCCCGATGGGGTCGGCGATGAGATCTTCGTACTTCATTTCATGAAATTGACCTGACGGAATGAGTTGCTTCGCTTCTTCTAGTTTGTCGTATAGCATGGTAAATGTGCTTAACACATATTCTTCCAACCCAGCATAGGCCGGAACCTGCAATCCGTGTGTATCATACAGCGATTTCCACAGATTCACCGTGGAGGGAAACACGGCGTAAGGATCGCGCATAATGTGGACGAATTTCGCATCGGGAAGCATTTCCAGCAGGGTTGGGATACGGCACGTGTGCGTCGGTGACTTCAACACCAATCGCCGAGAGTCGCGGTAGGTCATCTCGCTTAGATAGCGACCAAATGCCTGCTTCCAGACGCGATACTGACGCGGCGGTAAATCGCGTACGTCAAAAGCGTTTTGATCCTGCGGCGGATGATTGGGAAATGCGATGGTCAAATACGGCGATGGTTGTCCCATCATGCACAGCCCAAACTCGTCTTCCTGCGGTCTGTCCCATCCTGCCTTCATGTTGTCCATTGGCCGACGCGACGGCAACATCCAGTTAAACCAGCGTTTGACTATTCCTTCCGTCAACAGAAAATGATTCGACTCCAGGCACTGGTAGGTGTCGGGATACGTGTGCCTAGGGTCGAGAATCATCATCTCGTGCAGCAGCGTCGTCCCCGTACGCCAATGGCCGACAATAAAAATCGGAGGTTGAGCAAGCGGCGTACGACCCGGCCGATCACCGTAGACGGCTTCTTGGATGATTCGGGCGATCGAGTGACCAATACTGACGTGAGAAATAACAATCGGAATGTAAAAGAAACGCGGACTAATGGCAAAGCGATTACGCAGTATTAGCCGTAACCAGGCGGAAAGGGTACAACCTTGCCAGATACGTGGGGTCCATTCGCGGGCCGGTGTTGTCATGGGGTTATTGTCCGGCCAATGTTCAAAGCGTCAAGGCTTTTCGAGTCACCCTGTCTGGAGGGTGGCCCGATAAAGACTCTCCTCGATCACTTTTCGCCCGCCCGACCAGCCTTCGCGGCGATAGTGCCAGCCACGATCCCCGTCAGGATTCAAGGATTCATCGTGCGGCCAAGGACGAAACGGGCAACCGCCCATGAGCCGATAGAGTTTGTCGCTGTTCATACTTACGTTTCCCGCTCGTGGGGGAATCGGCCCGGCCTGATGTCGCGGGCATCCGTGCAACAACATCGGATCGTATCCGCCCGCCTTGTTCACCGCCTGCCCAATCTGATGCAACGTCACTGCTCGTGGCCCGCCGCAGTGATACAGCCCGCTGGAATTGCCAGCCAACATGAACGCAAAGACACGGTTCAAGTCGTCGCAATAGGTCGGGGAACGCACCTCGTCGAAGTATAACGTCGCCGGACGCCCCTTGCGAAATCGGCTGTCGATCCAATCGATCGCTCCCGCGTGTCCGTTGAAGCTCGGACCCATAGGCAAGGAGATGCGCAAAATAGCGGCATCTGGCAATGTGTCACGAACGATGGCTTCGCCTTCGGCCATTGTCTTGCCGTAGACCGTAACAGGATCGGGGGTATCAGATTCATCATAGTTGCCTGCCCGCAAACCGGAGAAAACCAGATCGCTCGACAAATGCACCAAACGAGCACCCCAGGCACAAGCAACACGGGCAATATTACGAGCGCTCACTACATTGGTATCATAGGCCAGCGTCGGCGATACCTCGCAGGCTTTAAGCGCACAGTTCCCCGTGGTGTTCAGCACAGCCCGGAAGCGATATTCGCGAAACAGAGCATCCAGCCCTGTTTCGTCTTCCGTGTCCAGTGCAACGATACCCGGCCCCGTCAGCCGAAACGTCGCCGTAGGACGTACACCGATCACTCGGCCGGGATACGCTGCCTGGAGCGGGAAAAAAACATTGTAACCGGCCACACCTGAGACGCCCGTGACCAGAATCGGGAGCGGTAGCATACGCGAAAAACCTATGACTCGTACCAGAAACCAGAGACAACAGAATATTGATAGTGTAGAACGGCTACTCCGGAGCCTTACAGTTTCGCATATCGCAGCCGCAGGGCGTTGAACACAACCGAAAGCGAACTGAGCGTCATCGCCACACTGGCCCCGATTGGCGTGATCCGAATCCCGAACCACGGAGTCAGGACACCCGCAGCTACCGGGATCGCGATGATGTTATAGGCGAACGCCAGAAATAAATTCTGGGAAATGTTTCGTACGGTAGCACGACTCAAAACGCGGGCGGCCGCTACCCCTCGCAAATCCCCTTTGATCAGAGTCACGCCCGCGCTTTGGATTGCCACATCGGTCCCCGTGCCCATCGCAATTCCTACATTGGCCCGCGCTAACGCCGGCGCATCGTTAACGCCGTCCCCAGCCATCGCCACTATTCGCCCTTCGAGCTGCAATTGCTTCACAGCCTCTAGTTTGTCCGCCGGCAATAAAGGGGCACGCACATCGTGGATGCCAAGCCGACGAGCCACCGCCTCTGCCGTTAGCCGATTGTCGCCTGTCAGCATGATTACCCGAATTCCGTCGGCCTCCAACCGGCGCAACGCTTCCTGTGTAGTTGCCCGAATCGGATCGGCGATTGCTAATAAACCAGCATAATCGCCGTCAATCGTGACCAGGAGAACCGTTCGGCCTTCGGCCCTTTGCGCATCGGCACAGCACTTGCTTTCAAGAAGAGCCAGGCGAGCAGGGTGTGTCAATGCCCCAAAAGAATCGGGGTGTTTCTCCTCTCTCCCCAGAATCGCGGCCGGGGGGGATTTTTGTGGTTGATTCGACAAAAGTCCGTTGGTTTGCGTCGGCATCTCTAGCCGCGCGTCGTACGCTCCATTACCTACTACAACCCAGCGGTTCGCAACGCGACCGGCGATACCTTTGCCCGTGATCGAACGAAATTCGGACACCTCGGGCACGTCCAGCCCACGGTCCTGAGCCGCGACCCGAATGGCCGACGCTAGCGGATGCTCGCTTCCGCGCTCCAACCCTGCGGCCAGACGTAGCAGTTCGTCGGATGGGTAGCCCGGAGCTGGTTCGACGGCTACCAACGTGGGGTGAGCTTCGGTCAAAGTGCCGGTTTTATCAACAACGAGCGTATCGACGCGGTGTAGGGTCTCAAGGCTCTCGGCATCGCGAAACAACACGCCCGACGCCGCACCCCGTCCGGTTCCAACCATGATCGCCATTGGGGTGGCCAGTCCAAGAGCGCACGGGCAGGCCACGATCAATACCGCGATCGAATTCACCAGCCCGTTCGCCAAACCTGGCGCCGGTCCCCACATGGCCCAAACGACAAACGTAGTCAGCGACGCAACCAAAACCAATGGTACGAACCACGCCGACACCTGGTTTACCAATCGTTCGACCGGCGCACGGCTGCGCCTCGCTTCGCCGACCAGATGGACCACACGAGCCAACAAGGTCTCGGTGCCGACACGTTCGGCACGGATCAATAGGCTGCCCGTACCGTTGATCGTCCCCGCGATGACTTTCGATTCTGGTATTTTTTCCACCGGGATCGGCTCGCCGGTGATTGTGGACTCGTCGACCGCGCTGGTTCCCTCGATCACGGTCCCGTCAGCAGCTACTTTTTCGCCCGGTCGCACGCGCAGTATGTCGCCGGAACGCATTTGCTGGATGGGAATATCTTCTTCGCTTCCGTCTGGGGTAACCCGCCGCGCCGTCTTCGGAGCCAGTCCCAACAACTGGCGAATCGCCACCGTGGTTTCTTCGCGTGCTCGGCTCTCCAGCACTTGGCCTAACAACACTAAAACCGTCACCATCGCAGCCGTGTCGAAATACGGCTCGATGCCGCCGTGGGGCATCTGGAAACCGACGGGGAATAGGCCGGGAGCGACGGTTGCGGTAAAACTGTACAAGTAGGCCGAGCCGACGCCCAAGGCGATTAGTGTGAACATATTCGGGGTGCGGTTGAGGATCGACAACCAAGCCCGTTGGAAGAAGGGCCAACCGCACCAGAAGACGATGGGTGTTGTTAGGACGAGTTGAATCGCGTTCAACAAGTGCGAATCGATCCAGCCATGAACAGGAAGACCCGGTATCATGTCGCTCATCGCGCCGACGAACACCGGCAACGTCAACACGAGACCCACCACGAATCGCCGCGTCATGTCTCGACGTTCTATGTCCGGGGTATCCCCATCGACTGTGATTGGCTCCAGAGCCATGCCGCACTGAGGGCAAGCCCCCGGATGCCCGGCCATCACCTCCGGGTGCATGGGACAGGTCCACTCGGTGGCGGAGTTGGTGGGAGGTAGTTCTTGCGGCTGAAGAAAGCGGCGCGGTTCACTCTGAAACCGCGCAGCGCAGGACGGGCAACAGAAATAGAAAGTCTGGCCTTCGTAGGAAAACTTCGCGCGAGCTTCAGACGGATCGACCTGCATTCCGCAAACGGGATCGGTAGCGAGCACGGTCGTCCTCCTCGCAACGTCGCCGTCGGATCAGATTTCCGCCAACCGTTCCTTCGAGTCGCCAAAGCGATCCAGACGAACGCCGGCACGATCCATTAGCGACAAATAGAGACTACACATTCGGCGGTTAGGCTTACCACTGTAATCCAGAACTCGCCCTGTCTTTATTGTACCGCCGCCGCGACCGACCATGACAACCGGTAGTTGGCGATTGTCGTGGTGGCCGGTCATCATGCTGGACATAAACAGAATCATGGAGTTGTCGAGTAAGGTCCGGTCACCTTCTTGTACCTCGTCGAGTTTTTTGGCGATGTAGGCAACCTGCTCGGTGAAGAAGCGGTTGACCTTCAGCCAGTCGGCACCGTCGGTGTGCGACAGCAAATGGTGGATCATATAGTCCACCTTGAGATGCGGGAACCGCAACGAGGAATGATCATTGTTGAGCTTGAGCGTACATACGCGAGTGGTGTCGGTCCGGAACGCCAACACCATAATGTCGCACATCAACCGCATGTGTTGGTCGATGTCCTGAGGGATGCCGTCGGCGGGACGTTTCATGTCAGGTTTCGTCAGTGTCGGATGCCAGCCTTGCAGTCGTCCTGCCTTCCCGGCTTGAGCGATCCGCTGCTCGACTTCGCGAACGCTGGAGAGATATTCATCGAGACGGCGCTGATCGGCCGCACTGACCGAACGACGCAAGCCGCGTGCATCGTCCATGACAGCGTCGAGTACGCTTTTATCGGCTTTGCCCACCTCGTCGCGGAACAATCGGTCGAACGCCAACGCGGGATATAGTTCTAACGGTGTTGGCGTCGTCGGTGAACTCCACGAGATGTGGGAACTGTAGATCATCGAATAGTTTTTGTGAATGGCCGCGATGCTCGGCTCGCAGCCTAATACCAGACTTGGAACCTTGGTTTGCTCTTTGTTCCGCTCAGCGACGACCTGGTCGCAACTAATTCCTGAGCGAATCTCACCGCCGGGCGCGAGACGGCTACCGGTCAGTAGGTTGCCGGTCTGACAACTGTGGATGCCTCCGATAAGGGCTTCCTCGTTATACAACCCGCGAATAAACAGCAATTTTTCGCGAACCGGCGCGAACGGCTCAAGCACCTTCCCTAGCTCCATCTTCGCGCCTTCGCCCTTGGCCCACCATTCCTTGCTGTGGAAACCATTGCCAGAAAACAGACAGGCGAACCGTACGGGCGGTTCTGACGAAGCCCCCTTGGGTTTGTCGTCGCCCCACACGGGCACCGACTCCAGCCAAGGCAGAGCCATCGTAACGCCCAACCCTTGGAGGAAAGTACGACGGCACAGGTACTGAGCGGGACGTTCGGCGGCCTTCATACAATCGCCCTCCTGGTTATGGGAGTTTTTTGTTTCTCGGGGGTCACAAACCAACTTTCTCATGATACTATAAAAACTATCTTGACGGCTAAAAGAAATCTGCCGGATTTTCTCCCGTCTAACGCCGACAAAGCCCCGGGCCAACAGGGTCAGGGTGGTTTGTGGGGGAGTGGAGGGGCTTCCCCTCTCCACCCCTATGAGAACCGGAGAATGCAGATGACGTTGCTCTATTCCGACCCTGTTTTTCTACGCCACGACACCGGCCAACATCCCGAACGGATTGAACGTCTTCTTGCCATCCACCGTCGCTTGCAAGCCGATGGTCTGATTGATCGATGTACACGGGGTAATTATTCTCCGCTAGAGGCTGAAGAAATAGCGGCCGTTCACGCACCAGAAGTACTGCGGCGTGCGCGTGAAGTTTCTCAACGAGGCGAACGACTCGACGCCGATACGCCGACCTGTCCTGAGTCCACCATGGTCGCACTGGCTGCCGCCGGGGCGTGTTGTGCGGCCGTAGATGCAGTACTGGCGGGTCGCGACTCTAATGCCTTGTGTCTGGTTCGTCCGCCGGGTCATCACGCCACGCCAACGCAAAGTATGGGTTTTTGTCTGTTCAACAGCGTTGCTCTCGCCGCTCGCCGGGCACAACAACGTGGCGCGGAACGTGTCCTCATCATCGATTGGGATGTTCATCACGGTAACGGCACCCAGGACATTTTTTACGACGATGAACACGTTGGGTTTCTCAGTATCCATCGCTACGGTTGGGGTTTCTATCCAGGCACCGGTGCGGCCGATGAAACCGGCACAGGGCGCGGACTGGGTACCACCTTCAATGTGCCGTTGCCTGTGGGCATCGAGCGTGCCGAATATCGGCGAGCTGTGGAAAACGCATTGGCCGAAGCGGCCTCGAAAGTTCGGCCCGATTTGGTGTTGATAAGCGCCGGATTTGACGCCCACCGCGACGACCCCATCGGCGGGCTGGGCCTGGAAGTTGAAGATTTCGCGACTTTGACTCAGATGGTCCAAGCCGTTGCCGATAGCCACTGCGCTGGCCGTGTCGTCAGTTGCCTGGAAGGTGGCTATAATCTCGATGCCTTGGCAGCGGGTGTGGTCGCCCATTTGAACGAGTTGCTGCGTTTGGGGAGAGTGAATACCTAATCGGCGTTATGCAACTCGCCGTCAGTGACGTTTTCGGCTCTTGCCTTAAACGCAAAAGGGGGATTTTAACGTGTGGATGCTGTTGTTATTGCTGTGCGATGTGGCACCGCCGTTGAACTCGTCGTATCGTTGGTTAAAGGATATCCAGGCTATCGAGCAACGTGACGCGGCAACACCGCCGCCGAACGGGGCCGTGTTCTTTTGCGGTTCTAGCAGTATCGTTCGATGGGACTTGTCCGCTTCGTTTCCTGAATGGAAGACGGTCAAACGCGGGTTTGGCGGGTCGAAAATTGCCGACTCGTCGTTCTTCGCCGACCGCTTGGTGCTTCCCTACGAACCATCGGCAATTGTCTTCTACGCGGGGGACAACGACCTAGCCGGGGGCTTGACGCCCGAACAGGTTCGCGATGATTTCCGCGCGTTCGTCAAAATAGTGCGCACGCGATTACCGAACGTGCCGATTCTGTTCATTGCGATAAAACCCAGTACCGCTCGCTGGAAATGGTGGGACCGCATCCAAAAAGCCAACGATTTGATCCGCAGCGACTGCGACGGCAAATCAGTGATGGTTGTGGACGTTGTCACGCCAATGTTGGGGCGGGACGGTAAGCCGCGCCGCGAATTGCTGGCCAAAGACGGCCTACACCTCAGCCCCGCAGGCTACGCTCTATGGAACACTATCGTCGCGCAGGCCCTGAAGCGATAACAGCCGGTTTCAGCGGATGCCGACCATTCCCAACAGAGACGAACTGGGTTTTCGCGACGCGATTGCCTCGCGATTAGCAGGGTTGGATAGATATTCGTTCCACGATTTGCCATCGGGGGGTAAATCCTTGCCAGTGATGGTCACCAGCGACTTGTGGGCGCACCGCTGGAGGCCAATGTCCTCTTCACGGGCCAAAATGTCTGCCAGAGCTGCGGTCGCTTCCGGACTCTGGAAGCGTCCCAGAGCCTGAGCTGCCGTCAACCTTTCGTCTAATTTCGCCTGACGATCCACGTCGGCACCCTCGGCCGGAGGCTCACGCAATA
>RGDT01000154.1 GCA_009918525.1 Planctomycetia bacterium | reverse complement strand
CGGCGACGCGCCGGCAAGTCGGTCGCGTTCGGCAAAAGTGACGAACAAAATCGCGTTAGCAACCGCCACACCGACCGCCATGATCGCCCCTATGTACGACTGGAGATTCAGCGTTGTGCCTGTCCCTAGCAGAGCCAACACAACACCGACCAGCACGGCCGGAACCGCCGCCACCGCAACCAATGCCAATCGCAACGATTGAAACGCGCCCCACAGTAACAACGTGATGGCTCCCACCGCTCCTGCCAGTCCAAAACCCAACGAGCGGAACAGATCGTTCATCGGCCCGATCTGCCCTCGTAGGTCCACTTGAACGCCCGCTGGAGCCTTCTCGACAGAATTCAAGGCTATCGCTAGTCGTGCGGCAACTCTACCCAGGTCTTCGCCTTCGATATTGGCTGTCATGCTCACTAATCGCCGCATGTTGTAGCGGTCGATTTGGCCGGGCATCGTCCCCTCGCGGACGTCGGCGACATCGCGCAAGAGTAAACTGCCCTTGACTGGAATGCGCTCGACATCTGCCTGGCCTGTAATATTTGCTTGCGGTATTTCCACCTGCACTTGATAGCCGATTCCCGATGCCGGATCGCGCCAGTAGTTTGGTACGACGAAGCGACTCGAAGAAGTAGCTGCAACCAACGACCGAGCAGTCTCCTCGGCCGTGACTCCAGCCGTTGCGGACTTTTCGCGGTCGATGGTTACATCGAGTGTGGGATAGTCCAACGATTGACCGTATTGCAAATCACGAAGCGTGGGCACCTGGGCGAGCGCATCGCGAACCTTAGCGGCATAGAGCCGATTATCGGCCATCTTTGGCCCGCTGATCACGACTTCAACCGGCGTTGGCGAACCAAAGCTCATGATCTCGTTGACTATGTCAGCCGGCTCGAAGGAAAGACGTAACTGGTCGGCTTGTTGCAGTGCTTTGCTTTCGGGGACGCCCGCGGAGCGATAACGGGCGGCGATCCATTCGCGCAAATTGGACGCCATTTTTTGACGCAAACGCATTTTGAGCGATTCGATTCGTTTCATCCCATGCTTTAACCGCACGCGAAGGACGGCTTCTTCGGGACCACCCATCCACAAATAAACGCTGTTGATGGGATAGCTGGGCGGAACGACGCCTACATAGCCGAGCGAGATTTCGACACCGCCGGGAATCTCCTCGTCTATAAGTCGTAACGCTTCGCGGGCCAGGTCTTCGGTCTGTTCAATGCGCATGCCGTCGGGTCCGCGCAGACGTAGTTGAAATTGTCCAGCGTCCACGGTCGGGAAGATTTCCCAACCGAGCAGCGTGCCAAGGTGAACGAGCAAAACCGACGCGCCTATCAGATAGACAGGGACGATGAAGGCCCTAGCGGCAGTAAAGCCGGTGACGACTCGTCCAAAAGCATAGGCCCAGGAGGCCGGTTTCCCTGTGTGATTCTCCCCCGGACGATGTCGCAGAAGCCAAACACACAACACGGGCACGAAGGTACTCGACAGCACATAACTGGTGACCATCGCAAACCCGACTGCCAGCGACAGCGGCACGAATAACGCTCGCGCCGCGCCTTCCATCAAAAAAGCTGGCGTGAACACCGCCAGGATGCACAACATCGCCAACAGCCGCGGGACGGCCGTCTCGTCGTTGCCTCGTCGGACAGCGACGGCAACGCAGCGAGCGCGTGCCATTTGGGTGTGAATGTTCTCGACTTCAACGGTGGCTTCATCGACGAGGATACCGACCGCCAGGGCCAGTCCGCCGAGAGTCATGAGGTTGACCGAGAACCCGCACAACCAGAGGGCGACCAGCGAACCGGTAAGGGCCAGCGGGATATTGAGGACAACGACAACAACACTACGCCAATCGCGTAGGAACACCAACACCATCAACCCCACCAGCCCGGCCGACAACAGTCCTTCGGTGCCGACGTTGGCAATGGCATTGGTGACGTAAGGTGATTGGTCGAATTCAAAGCTCACGCGAATATCGGAAGGCAGCACAGCCTGCATCTTGGGTAGCTCTGCTCGCACTCGCTGGACAACATCGAGCGTCGAGGCGTCCGCTCGCTTGGTCACGAGCAGGTACACCGCCCGCCGACCGTTGACCAGGGCGTAGCCAGTGGTAATGTCGTTGGCGTCCTCAATTTTCGGGGCCAAATCACGCAGAAATACACCGGGTCTGACGCTGATTGCCCCCAGTTCTGCCGGTTTCGCAACCATCGAATTAACGGGTACCAGCGGCATCGTCGTTGCTGTCCGCACACTGCCGGACGGGCTGATCGTGTTACCCACCGACAAGGCGCGGATGAGTTCGTCCGGTGAGACGCCATAGGCTCGTAATCGTTCGGGATCGGCACGCACGACGATGGTCCGTTGATTACCTCCAAACGGTGGCGGAGCCGACACGCCGGGAATGGAAGCGAACATCGGGCGAACTTTGAAAAGGGCTTGATCCTGAATTTCCCCGACGGTGAGCGTGTCGCTCCTGAGGACCAGATAGCCGACCGGCACGCTACCGGTGTCGAAACGCATGATGAACGGCGGCACGGTCCCTGGGGGCATGAAAGCTCGGGAGCGGTTAACATACCCGACCGTTTCAGCAAGTGCTTGAGCCATGTCGGTGCCGGGATGGAAGAACAGCTTCATCAGCGAGACGCCCTGCACGTTCTTCGATTCGACGTGGTGAATGCCATTAATATACAGGAAGTGGTATTCGTAGAAATTCGCAAGCATCCCCTCCATTTGTTGAGGGTCCATCCCGCCGTACGGCTGGCACACGTAGATGACAGGCAGATTGAGGGGTGGGAAAATATCTATCTTCATGCGACGGCACGCCAGCACGCCGGATGCCGCTAATGCGATCATCAAGACTACAATAGTAATTGGACGACGCAGTGCGAATTCAATCGGGTTCATGATGGTACCCACAGGCTTCAGAGTTTATATGAATCGCGAAGGACTCGAACCGTCAAAAGTGGGCGGGCGAAAGCGTATTATTACTATTGGTGATGTTCATACAAACCTTACAATCCATACAATCATCAACCACTAGGTAGTGAACTCTACCACGTTTTGTATGGTTTCGGCAATAAGACGATGAGCGACTTTGAGCGACGGCGTTCATATTCATCGAAATGACGTCATTGACACTCTGGCGGAATCCAGCACATTCTCGTCAAAATCACGACTGTTGGCCTTCAGTTGTGTGCTATCTTGATCGATAACATTGCTTTTGTTTCGATTCTGACCCGAACGTAACGGAGATTGACCGTGCTTGGCTCAAGTGAAGTTTCCGCCTTTCTCGCTCGGCTCGACGTGCTTTACAAGCATGGCGATTTCACGACCGTCATACACGAGTGCGACAAATTATTGCGCACTGCTGCTTCCCCATCGGCGGCCGTCATTTGCTATCGTGCGCGGGCGTACCGTTCGCAGGGCAAACTGGCACAGGCGCTCTCCGATGCGACAGAAGCCGTTCGTATCGACCGAACTTATGCGATGGCTCATCGGACACTCGGCGATATTTACACAATCTCGGGCAACATTAGAGCAGCCATTGAATGTTGCGATGAGGCGTTGCGTTTGGATCCAACTTTAGCAGAAGCCTACAACACTCGCGCTGGTGCTCGTCTGATCGCGAATCAACTTCAAGAGGCTCTGGCCGATTCTCAACAAGCGATCCGATTGGATCCCACTCTTTGGACAGCGTATTTGACTCGGGCCAACGCTCGCTATCATCTGGGCGACGCTGCGGCCGATGAGGATTACGTAACGAGTTACCAGATGAATCCCGCCATGTACGTCAAGACGGTCGTTAAGGTTATCAATCACCAGGTTCGCCAAGATAAGAACGGTTTATTGGCGAATTGTGCCATGCACTTGCGAAACAATCCTGGCGATGTTTGCAGTCTTATCCGCCGAGGAATCGCTTTTCTATTGCTAGGCCGTGAAGACGAAGCAAAAGGCGATTTTGATCGCTATCTTCAAATCAAACCTACGGGACAAGATCGTTTACAACAAATGGTAGACGAAGCCTTACGGCTTCGCGGGTCGGTGCCTGCTCTCCATTCGTTTGGTGAATCCTCAACGGGTCAATGGTAAAGAGGTGGTAATGGCTAGTGGCTGTGGTTTGTCGGCGGGTGGTTTCGCGTTGGGTAGCATTTCTTGGGCAGGGTGGCCCAAGGCTCGGTACAGCTCAAATTCCGCACGGTTGGCATCGGTCACGGCGGTGTAGTAATCGCGATAACCTTGATCGAGGGCGCTGAGGGCTGCGACGACTTCCTGGGGACGCACGACGAGTATCAACATTTCTCCCGTTCGTTTGGTCTGGGTTAATCCGTCAAGACTTTTGTCCAAGGTGGTCTGAGCATCGCGTAAAGAATCTTCAGCGAGTGAACGCCGAACGCGGGCACGTTCGAGCCTCGCATGAGCCTGAACTACCTCGGCAGCTATTTGATCTTGCAGACGAAACAGGCGAAGGTGTGCCTCCTCTTGTTCGGCGGTTCGACGGCGAACGAGGGCGCGGTTACCCAGTCCGAGATTTTGTAACTCCCAGACTACTTGCACATTCACCGAATTACGCATCGCAAAAGCACCAACATTCGAGTTGACCCCCCCTCCAAAATAACCGCTTGACAATGTTCCACTGGGATTCGTCGCATTGCCGCGAAGGAGGACACTCGGCACCAGGGGACGCAATCGTTCTTGTTGAAGGCGTGTTATTGCCGCTTGAACCGATGCCTGGTGCGATCTTAATTCGGGGCGTTTCGTTAGGGCCAACACGACAAGATTGTCCAGAGAGGTCGTGGGTTCGGTAAGGGTGACACTCATCTGCGGAGGTTCGACGGGCACGACCAGCGTGGAAGGCTCCAGACGCAGGACGCGGGTCAGATCCGCGCTGCGGATCTGCCATGACTCGTAGGCGCTTTCAACGGCCAATTTACGCCTTGACAGTTCGTTGCGGACGCGAGCGACTTCTAGTTCAGGCACCAGTCCCGGCGCGATCTTTTCGGCCCGGGAGAGCAGCACCGAGGCGCGTCGTACTGTTTCCAACGAGCCGGCTACCTCTCCCCGTGCGCGTTGCACGTCGAAATAGGTCTGGGCTACCAGAAGCGTGATATCGTTGCGAGCAGCCTGACTATCTGCACGGCGAGCCGCCAGCTCCTTACGAGCGGCGAGCGGGGTATAAATTGCATCGGACAAAGCAAAGACGGCCGAAGGCCCTGCCCCGGCCATCATCGCCGATCGCGAAGTCGTGAAAACTCGACCGGCTATGTCCTGTAACTGCCCATCGTGACGGAAGTAGTCGGCTCCCAGGAAAATCGTCGGAAGCCAAAGTGCGTTGGCACGATCGAGATCGGCGGCGGCGGCCTCTACTCGCTGTGCGGCGATTGCAATGTCGAGGGGCGCACTCCCGGCCAATGCGAGAGCCGAAGGTAGATTGATTGGTAAAGGCTTTTGAGATGGAGGCGGTACTGGGGAAGGATAAACTTCTGCAGATCCCCCCGTTTCGCCAAGGAATTTTACTTGGGGAACACTATCGGAGGCGAGCAAACAAAGTAAAAATAGGGCATGCATGGAACGCCTCCAAGTTAAAAGGTATGGGTAATATCGGTTCTTGTAGTCATTTGAGTTAAACCGATCCTATGGAAGCTTGCGGAAAGGGGGGTAGGCTAATAAACTGACGACAGCCGGCATCAGAGCCGGAAGCGTAAGCGAAGGTGAAAGATGTTGCCGTCGCTTACGCTTCCGGCTCTGATGAACCCGTGGTATTAACCCAGAGATGAAAATGATGCGAACGCTGCTGAACGCCGTCGCCGTCGTGGGCCTCGTTGTCCTCGCCGGACAAGGCCAAGAGAAGAAAGACCCACCGAAAACGGACACGCCGAAGAAGGACGTACCGAAAAAGCCCGCTCCCAAAGGATTGCCGCCCACCGTTGCCGCCTTCAAATACGGCGAACATGAACGCCAGGTTCTCGACTTCTGGCAGGCGAAGTCCGATACGCCAACGCCGGTCGTTCTCATGATCCACGGCGGCGGTTGGCAAAATGGCGATAAGGCTGGCTATGTCGGAGCCGCCAAGGCTTACCTCGATGTCGGTATCTCGGTGGCAGCCATCAACTATCGCTACGTCAAACAGGCAGCGGCGGCGAACATCGAACCGCCGGTGAAGGCACCGCTAGAAGATGCGGCTCGTGCTTTACAGACGATTCGTTCCAAGGCTAAGGAATGGAACATTGACAAGAAACGGATTGGAGCCACGGGTGGTTCCGCTGGTGCTTGTACTTCGTTATGGCTGGCCTTCCATGAAGACATGGCCAATCCTAAGAGCGAGGACCCCATCGCCCGCGAATCGACACGCCTGTACTGTGCGGCTGTCATCGGGGCACAAGTGTCGCTCGATCCCAAGGAACTGCGCGAGTGGATTCCTAACTATGGCTACGGTGCGCACGCCTTCAATCTCAAGGGTTTTCAGGAACTCTTCGACAAGCGCGAGCAAGTCATCAAGTGGATCAAGGAATATTCGCCGATTGAGCACCTGAGCAAAGACGATCCGCCGATCTTCCTGCAATACAGCGTTAAGGGAGCGGCTCCGAAGGTGGGGACAAAGCAAGACGATCCAACGCACTCCGCCGTCATGGGCATCAAGTTGCAGGAACGATGCAAAACAGTCGGAGTTGAGTGTCTGTTGGTCTATCCGGGGGTGACGGACGTCAAGTACAAGAACGTACAAGAATTCTTGATCGACCGATTGCGGAAGTAAATCTCCCGACGGCGAGCGGGGTGTGTCAACCCCCCGGTAAACTAGCGAGCGGGGTGTGTCAACGCCCCGACTCGTCATCCCTCACTCTTGTGGCTCTGATGCGGCCCTAGCTAATGCCCCGACGGTTGCGTCGAATTGATGATCGAACAACGTCCGCACATCGAAGACTACCTTTCCGCTCCGCGTTCGCGTTACGACGGCCGGCATTCCGCGTCGCAGTCGTGCGGCTAACACGTTCTCGCTGACGGTGGTAAGGGGAACTTCCGGGGAGAAGGGGGGGCTTCCCCGGCTTCCCCCCGGAATCGCTATCCGTGCCGTCACCTCGACGACCCAGGTCGGCATCTTTTCTTCCGGCAACGATCCGCCGCCCACGAACGCCTCGTCAGCGACCGCGACCGCCGACACCCCTTCGATGGTGTTCATCGACACGGCCAACTGTTCGGCGCGGTGCCGTAATTCGTTCAGCGGAATGCTCAACATACGCAGCAAAGGCACTTCCCGTAGAGCGCGTTCGCTATCAAGATAGATGCGCAAGGTTGCTTCCAGGGCTGCCAGCGTCATCTTGTCGAGGCGAAAGGCCCGCATCAACGGGTCTTTTTCGATGCGGCCAATGAACTCCTTTTTTCCGACAAGGATGCCCGCTTGTGGCCCGCCCAGTAATTTGTCTCCGCTGAACCACACCAGATCCGCCCCGGCTGTGACGCTGTCTCGGGCGGACGGTTCGTCACGAAAGCCGAAGCGAGCAAAGTCTAAGAGCGCCCCGGAGCCGATGTCGTCCATTACCGGCACGCCATGCTTGCGGCCTAAAGCGACTAGGTCGGCGATGGCGACCGATTCCGTAAACCCACCGATACGGTAGTTACTGGGATGGATACGCAGTAATGCGCCCGTGTTGGGACCGATGGCCCGTTCGTAATCGCTCACGCGGGTGCGGTTGGTCGTACCGACCTCGCGTAAGATGGCCCCGCTGACGGCCATTATCTCCGGGATGCGGAAGGAACCACCGATCTCGATGAGCTGGCCTCGCGATAGGACGACTTCTTTTCCTAGACAGATGGCCCGCAGGGCGATGACCGTGGCGGCAGCGTTGTTGTTGACCGCCGTCGCGGCTTCGGCTCCAGTCAAACGACAGAGCCATTCACGGACAGCATCTTGGCGTGAGGAGCGTTTACCCGTGTCTAGCGACATTTCAAGATTCAAATAGCCCTCGGCGGCCCGTTTAGCGGCCTGGGCTGCATCGTGGGACATGGGCGCACGGCCGAGGTTGGTATGCAACACGATACCCGTGGCGTTAATCACCGACACGAGTTTCGGTTGGGTCGCCCGTTGGAGGCGAGCATACGCCCGCCCTGCGACGTCGGTCGCACTCAGCGGCATCGCTTCGCCCTGGGCGACGGCCGCGCGAAGTCTCGCCAGTTCCTCACGCACAGCCGCCAGCATCGGTTCACGTGGAGCATCAGGAGGACAAGCCGCGAGCACGTCATTAACCGGCGGTAATCGTCGATAGTGGTTGTCCGTCATGGTGTTGGGGGGTTAGAGGTACAGGCGAGCGGGGTGTGTCAACGCCCCGGTAATCCGGCGGACGGGGATGAACCGGCAACAGCAGCAAAGCGAAAATCGCCTTCACGACGTGTCACACCGACCCGGTCGAGATATTCGCACAACGGAACGGCGTATTTCCGCGTTGTTCCCAAGAGATCGCGAATGTCCGCGACAGTCAGTCCTTTGCCTTCGTTCAAGCGTGCCAACACCTCTCGACGCATCCGTGCTTCGGCGTCGGCGTCGAGATAGATTTCGTCTGTTACTTTGGCAAGATAACCCTCGGCAACACATACATCGAATAGATCTTTAAGGTTGGCCGCGTTCCCACCAGCGCGATTGACGAAACTACCTGGCTCCGGTGGCTGATAACCACCCACTTTGTAGGCCGCGATCAGGGCATCTTTGAGTTTGCGGAGATTAGCACTGAGTTTGGGCTTGAAGTCGGCTCGACCAATACGGCGTAGGTCGCCGATCAGTTTTTTCTGAGTCAGCAGGCCGTCCGTGGCGGCGTGAACGAGAGCGTCATCGCCGACGTAGGCAAGCTGAGCCTGCACTTTCTGGCGGTCGTGCGTAGACATGAGCGGAAACGATTCGTGCAATTGATGGAGTGTCCCAAGCAATTTATTTTCCAGTTCGCTCATGGTCTCGTGATGCAGCAAAACGCGACGATTGCTTCCGATAGGCACTTCGCGTAAGCGTTTCTCGGTTTTAAGCTCGTCGATGAGGGATTGGGCCTCATCGGGGCCGAGTCCAGCGTCGCGGACAAGGTCGCTGAGCGTGAAGCCGCCAAATCCCCCGAACCAGGCAACCAGCAAGGCACGAGCGCGGCCGTCGCCGGTCCAAAGTTGCTCGACGCGTTCCAGAACTTCGATGTGTCGCCGCCGTAGCTTTCGGGCAACAGGTTGCAGAATCTGCCCCCCGCCGACGGTGTACGTCGCCGACGACTCGCGCAATACAAACGGTTGCCCCCATGTCGAGACAATCTCGTGATCAAGAAACAATTGCGCTAGTCCCCAGTTGCCCGGATCGACGGCATCGCAATCCAAAAGCGACACCTGCCCCATCACCTCAGCGGTCCCTACGTGCAACCTTATCGGCTGGCGATGCTTGATCGGACGCTTGGTATCGCGGACGCAATGCACGCGCACGGTCACGACACGCGATGGCACCAGGTAGCCGGGTGTTGCCAATTCCTGACCGCGTACCACGTCATCGTGCTTCACCCCGGCGAGATTGATAGCCGCACGCTGGCCGCGATGTACTTCCGCGGCCGCGTCGTCGTGATTCTGAATACTGCGAACACGCACCAA
>RGDT01000153.1 GCA_009918525.1 Planctomycetia bacterium | reverse complement strand
CAGCCTCGTGGTGCTTCCCGATGATCTGCTCCGCAGCTAGCTTCTTTACTTGTGACATCTCTTGCCCTCCCTTGGTTTGTGCCGCCAGAGATTCTCGCTCTGAAAGGGGCGACGTTTAAGGGGGGGCGGGTCACACTTCCAGGGACTCTTTCCCATCGTTCAGGTCCGTCCTGATCGCCCTCGCCGCCACATCGCTAATTCATCTTTCTCGCTGGCAAGCGGGCGGGGCATACTTGCGAACCGGCGGAGCAGCGGCGCTCTTGGGTTTGCAGGGAAGCCCAAGACCCCAGAGTCGTCACGAGTGGCAAAGCAATTCGGGCAGCTCTTTCGAGCTGGACTCACCGATGAGAGCGTCTGACTTCGAGACAGCAGTACGCGACCTAGGGTTTGGAAAGACACTCCCGACGGCCGTGTACGTTTACGCACCAACTTCGGAAGCTCTGACGCCTGCGCTTCAGGCAGTGATTGACCGGCTACGACTTCGGTTGAAATTGGACGAATCGTACAACGTGCTCAAGTTTTCGAAGGACTTCTCAGTCTCCTTTCTCCGATACCCGCTCTTCTTCGAAAACCCACACCCCGTCCTTGCGGAGTCGGTTCGAGTAAATCTAGCGACCGGCACGGCGAAACATATTACCTATGACCGGCACGCAAACCCCCCGATCCTCCATCGCAAAGAACGATTTTTGCCGGCCGGCCACCCGAGCATTCCGCTGTTTGCTCGCCTAACTAGCCAGGAAGAGCAGGCCCAGCTCTACGAGAAGCCATCCACCATTGGCTTCAAAGCAAATTGGGAGAAGCTTCTCATCGAGAAGGGGCTCGCGTATCGCGACCACGAGCTTATCCAAGTTCAGCACGACACACCCGCCTCGCCCCGTTCAATTGAGCGCGTGCACCGCCACCGAACCGCACTGACACGCACTCAATTGTCGAAACCACTTCGGCAGGCGTTAGAAAGCGGCGTGCTTTGCAGCACAAAAACGCTATTCGACTACGGCTGTGGACTCGGCACTGACGCGAACATGCTGCGTACGATGGGCTACACGGTAGGGGCGTGGGACCCGGCCTATTTCCCTGACGATCCCAAAGTGCATGCTGATGTCGTAAACCTCGGTTACGTCCTAAACGTCATCGAAGACCCCGCAGAGCGCGTCGAAGTCCTCGTTGAAGCATGGTCATACACACGCGACGTTTTAATCGTATCAACGCTTATAGCTGGAAATGAAGAATACGACTCGGTCCGCCATCTATCAGACGGAATACTCACGAAGAGAAATACATTTCAGAAATACTTCAGCCCCACAGAGATTCGAGGCCTCATTGAATCCGCACTTGAGGTTGAAGCATATCCGCTTAGCGTGGGAATCTACGTAGCGTTCCGAGACGAGCGCAATGCTCAGTCATTCCTATCGCAACGCAGTCATCGCGTCATCGACTGGGCGCAGCTAAACCACCGACTAGGGCTGCCAGCCCCGAGAAAAAGAGCCGAGGCCGTTGATTTGTATCAACAACACAAAGAACTTTTGGATGAGTTCTGGAATGCGTCCCTTGATCTGGGCCGGCTGCCACACGAAGGAGAGTTTCAGCGGTGCGTTGAATTAAGACGAGCACTCGGCAGCCGCGCCAAAGCCCACCGATTGCTTCTGGAACGATTCGGGGAAGAAACGTATTTCGCGGCGTGCCAAAGCCGAAAAGAAGACCTACTAGTTTATCTAGCCACATCGCAGCTACGAAAGCGGATCCCACCAAAAGCCTTGGGATTCCGACTTCAGGCAGATCTAATAAGCCACTTTGGCAGCTATTCCAAAGCACAAGCAGATGGGCAGGCTCTGCTGCTTTCCCTAAGAAACAATGAAGTGCTGCATGCTGCAGCACAAACACTAAGCTTCGGCTGGTGGAACTCGCCTGAGGGCCATTTCAGCATTCATCGATCTCTCATCGACGACCTCCCACCGTCCCTTCGTGTTTTTCTAGAGTGTGCCGCACACCTATACGGCAGTCCGCGGAACGCTGACGTCATCAAACTTCACCTGAACTCACATAAAGTTACATTTCTCTCCTACGACGACTTCGATCGAAAACCCTTCCCCATATTACAGTCGCGAACAAAAATCGACTTGCCACGGCTTTCGATAAACGTCTTCGAGTCGCCCAACACTGCGATGGCCCCAATACTATGCTGTAAGGAACGGTTCTTAAATACCGACTACCCGGGCTATAAGCGGATGCAGGAGGTGAGTCGCCGGCTGAGCATGCTCCTCGGTGTGCAGGCTTCTAATCTTGGGCCCAACGACGAGAACGCCCCATCCCAATTGAAGCTTGCAGCGATTATGAAGCAGCTAGGGCTGAAGGCAGACCTCACAAAGCTCCGCAAACGCAAGAGCAGTCCTGAGGGCTAAGCCCGCCTTCCGACAGCACGCAGGTTGAAGACAACATCTCGAATAGCTGAAGCAACTGCCCGAATCTCATTGCCGGTCGTAAAACGTCCGAAACTGAATCGCACTGAGGAAGTCTTCTCGTCTTCCGAAAGCCTAAGTGCTGTAAGCACGTGACTTGGCTCGATTGCCCGAGACGTGCACGCCGATCCGGTACTTGCCGCAACATTCTCCAGCTGCATCAGAAGACACTCGGAGTCAACGCCCAAAAAAGCAAGATTGGATACGTGACCGACTCTTGTGGCAGCGACCGAGTGCACAACTACGTCCGGTACTTCCTGAACCAACAACGATTCAAAGCAGTCCCGTAGGTGACGAATACGGCTTGATTCGGCTTCGAGGGCCCCCGAGGCCAATTCGCAAGCGACCCCCATACCCACGATGCCAGGCACATTCAGCGTTCCGCTACGGAAACCCCGCTCGTGCCCTCCACCATCCTGCAACGCCAACGGACGCACGCCTTTGGCGGAACGCCGAATCGCGAGTGCCCCAATTCCCTTCGGGCCGTAGAACTTGTGGGCGGAAACACTAAGCAAATCAACAAGAGACTCGCGAACTGACACAGGAACTTTTCCGACAGATTGGCTAGCGTCACTGTGAAATGGCACTCCGCGAGACTGGCAGACAGCACCAATTGCCTCAATGGGCATTATCACACCAAGCTCGTTGTTCACCGACATGATCGATACGAGCGCTGTATCTTCGGCAATGGCTGCGGCGACGTCTTCCGCCACCAATACGCCCGAATCGCTCACCGGCAGTATCGTCACGCGCCAGCCCTTTTCCTCAAGCGACCGAACGGGATCTAGGACCGCCTTGTGTTCCGTAGCTTGAGTCACAATATGACCAGGGCAACCGTGCTTTGCCTCGTATTGGGCTGCAGTTCCCTTGATAGCCAGATTGTTGGCTTCGGTAGCCCCGCTAAGCCAAATGATATCCGCGGGCCGGCAGCCAATGGCTGAAGCGCACTGCCCGCGGGCATGCTCTACAGCCACCGCCGCCTGCTGCCCCAGCTTGTGGGCTCGACTTGCCGCATTGCCGAAAAACTCCGTGAAGTACGGCAGCATCGCCGCAACGACCCTTTCATCAACCGGAGTGGTCGCGCAGTAGTCGCAGTAGATGGCTTGCATTAGCGAAACGAAGCCCCCGAAGCGATCACTTGAACCTGAGAAGCGTGAATGTCTGGGCCTGAATCACACCCACGCCTGAAAGCGCGCAGGCAAGGACTTTCCAGGCAAACGCGTGACCGCAACTCCATCTGGAAGGCCTGCCAAATCAACGGGCTGGCCAAGGCATTCCTTGAGAACCCTGGGGGAACTCCCGTTCGAACGAAAGCACACAGTCAAGCCGATTTGCTCCAGGAAGTTCTCCTCAACCGTATCGTAGTCGTCTGGTGATTGAGATATCAAGAAAATGGACATTCCTTTTGAGCGGCTCTCCCGCACCAAGTGCATAAGCGAAGGCTGTCCATAGCCAAGCACGCGCTTTGCTTCATCAACAACCAGAAACATCCTGATCGCCCGGTTACCATCGGAGTCCATAGCGGAATCGCGCAACTCCTTAAAAAGAGCGTACAGGGCATCAAGAATAAGAAACACGATCAATCGCTGCGCGGTCTCCTGGGCTGCATGAACATCGATAATCCACGATTGACTAAAAAACTCAAGCGGCGTCATCGTGGGCGAAAACAGTTCGATGCCGTCCTGCGTGAGGTCGTTGAACGTGGAGGTAACTATGTCTCCTTTTCGCGACGCCTGTGCGTACTGAGCCTGAAGCTCATCGCGGACGTCACGAATACTCACAGGGTTACCGTCACGTCGCTTGCGCAGGGCTGAACGGGCCGCATCACGCAGTAGGTCCTGCTGCACTGCTCCGACATTTCCGTTCGGAATCTTTGTAAACGATTCGCGAAAACGCATCGCAGCATTTGACAGCTCGGCAGGGTCGAGAGAGGTGGTATAGAGTACGTCCAGTGGGACGCTCCGCTTCGACACCTCAATCACGGTTGCTTTTAGGGCTTTGAGAAGGTTCTGATCTTCCGATAGGTCGCCCTTGAAATCAAAGATAAGCGTTGGCGTAGACCCTTGCGACTGGGCTTGGGTCAGAAGGCTCCTTGCCAGTCGGGTCTTACCCGTCCCAGTGCCACCCATGAGTGCTACGTGCGGCGAGCCGCGGCCGTTCAAGTGCCACGTAAGGGTATCTCCCGTCTTGAGATCTGTGCCGGGCTCGCCGAGCTGAAGCTTAAGCGGTCCTAAGTGAGAAGACGCGGGCCAGTCCGCTGATGGCGGGGTCTCGCTCAAGCCTCTTCGGTCTTCTTCAGCTGAATGGGACTTCTGTCGCTCGATCCCAGTTTTTTCTACAAGCGACAGAATGAACGCCTCGTAGTTCTCAGAGCAATTATGCCACTCCTCCGTAAGCACAACCATTCCCCGATGCCAGTGCCGCCTCACCTCCTCGAGAAGCGAATCGACGCTCGTTACTCTGCCTGAAGAATTCTGAACAATAAGCGTCAGCCAGGCGGGCAGATCGTCTTCGCCAAATAGATTCCTGCCGTAAATGGACTTTCCGCTTTCCGATGACGCGGACTCCGGAAGGGGGGGCGGCGGTGTCTTGATAGCCAACGATCTTGCGATGGCGAGCCTTGCCGGTTCGTAGCGATGCTGAAGTCCAAGGTTCGAGCGCATTTTTTCATTAAGCTCATCCGCTGCTTTCGACGTCCGAAAGGTCGCAGAGTCTACAGCGCGGAGACTGAGTCGCGCAGCCACGCCATCCTGTTTTTGGTTGTCTGTCATTTGAAGTATCCCTCTCGTACCTTCGCCACACCTACTCCATTTCCAAGTTCTTCGAAATCGACATGATAGGACTTGGCTACACGGCCCTGAATCGCAGCGAGATAGTCCCCATTAATCTCATCGGGTTGGGATAGAAAAATCACTTGCTCGCTAGATTGTGCGGCGAAATAGCGGAGCACATTTGTACGGTGGTCGGTGTCGAGCCTTGCTAACGGTGTATCCATGACGATTGGCACGCTGATACCAGAGACCTGGGCAATGGCACCAATCAGCGCTAAGGCAAAAATCTGCTCCTCGCCTGCCGAGGAATCCATTTCCCTTATGTCACGATTTCGATCCCCCAGGAGCCTCACATTGCACGCTGCATCAATTTCAATCTTACGAACAAGGGTCTTGTGCGCTAGAGATCGATAAATACTGCCCATCTCTGTCGCAAGACGATCGACGTAGGAGGGATAAAGATCAGAGATCGCGTCTCCGATAAGCTCCGCGACTTGCAAAGCCTTACGAGCGCGGGCAATCTGTGGCTGGGCACTCTTGTGCCGTGACGCGAGTCGCCCATGCTCAGCTCTGGCGCTCGCCAGCCGGCTCTCCATTGCCTCCTTTTCACGGCGTAGATTTCCGGATTTTTCCCTGAGTTCCGAGGTGCGCTTTTGGGTTGCCTCTAGCTCGTCGGTGACCGTTTTTATCCGCTCCTCGATCCCGCTGATCTGTGCGCTCTCGCGAATACATCTATCGATCTGCTGCGTTGCCTCATCATGCTGCTGGATAAGCGATGCAAGCTCCGCTACGCCGTGGGTCTCTACGCCAGCGAGCCTTTCAATAACCTTGTGACGCTCGAGGTCGGTGAGAAAGCCATGCAGCTCAGAGGTCGCGCACTCTGCTGGAAGCGGATGCCACAGAGACTCCCAGGCAATTCCCAGTCGATCTGCGATAGCGGAATGCTGAGCCTCCGTCAGATCTGGATAAATATCTGGTAATCCCTGTCGCTTTTCGGCGATGGCAGCGATAAGAACGCTGAGTTTTTCACGAGTATGGTTCTTACTCGTAAGCCACTCGGATCGCTTTATCTCTGCCGACAGCTGCCTACTTACTGCGGCACGCATGTCGCTTCCAACAAGAGCAAGGCACAGATCTGCTCGAATCACTCCATTGAGACTCTCGCCAATTCGGTCTTTCTGACGCTGCCAGCGAAATTTCTCTTCCGCTAGCTCACGGACGTTCTGCGCGCTGCCGCCGGTCATCGTCCTGAGGGTGCGGGTAAGCTCATCTGAGCGAGTTTGCACTGGGGCCAGTTCGGCCTCAATTGCAGCCAACTGCTCGGCGATCGGCACAAGCTGCGATTCGCAGGCTTCGGCTTCCTTATCCGCCCTTTGGATCGCCTCGTCTTCGATATGCTCACCGGAACTACGGCGACTGTTCGCATAGTCCCTCAAGTGCCCCTGCAGCTCTCGCAACAGCTGCACTCCGAGGACGCCCTCAATTCCGAGCCTGACCGTGTCGGCTTTCTCCTGCTTGGCGAGTTGCTGCACTCGTTCGCCGTCGAACAGAAAGAACTCGGTTAAGTGAAAAGGAATGAAGTGTCGCGCAATCTGAGACCGTAGAAAATCGTCACGATCGTCGCGGGTGGCTTTTGGCCCTCTGATCTGTACTGGCTCCTCGTCTTCACCCCAAAACAGCTGCAAGTCCTCCTGGTCACGTCGATGCTTTCCGGTCCCGTTGAAGTGCCATTTCCGCACGATCTTAAGGCGATTATCTTGGTCTTCGAGTACGATTTCGACGCACATCGATTGGCGGCCCTGATCAATAGCCTGCTGGTGCAGGGCGCGTTCCAGGAACCGATCGTAAGAACGTTCTGAGTCGGACGCTGACGCGACAGCACGGGCCAACGCGTTCATTCCGTCCTTCCCATACAGGCCAAGAATGAGTGCCTCAAGCACGCTCGTCTTGCCGTAGCCATTCTTCGCGCCAATCAACACAACGTTCTTGTTGCGAGTTGGGTATGGAAACTCGAACTCGGCCTGTGCATAGGCCTTCCAGTCGCGCAGGCGAATAGATCTGAGAAACATTGCAAACTCCTCTCACTCAATCGGTTACGTCTTCGCAAGCGGGGTCCAAGAGGCTTTCGATGCGATCGGGAAGTCCTCGCTTGCGCTCTTTGCCGATTTGCTCGCTTACTGCATCTACCAGATCTTCTATTAACTTAATTGACACTTTGGCCTCGCGACACCTCTTCTTGAGTGCCTCGCGAGCCTCTGACTGCTGGAACAGCGGAATCGATTTCATCGTCACAGCCTCTCCTGCATTTCGGTCAATTCTTTCCATGCCTTACGCGCTTGGCCAACCGCATCTTCGGCCCACATTTGCTTTATGGTGCTTAGTTCATCGGCCGTTATGAGCACGGATCCGACTTGGTCCTGCGTTGCGATAAGTCGCTCCAGGATTTCTTGGCGTGCCTCAACGGTGAATGGGCCGGCCACCGGGGTAACGCCATCCGCCATGAATACGACGCGGCCATCGCGACGCTCCACCATGCGGTTCGCCCGTTCATTTCGGAACACCGCGAGCCAGTCGCGAAAATCCATCAGAGGCTGCATTTCCTCATGGCCGGAATCGATAAAGCCCTCCATCGAACGGTCTTTTTCAACGACTGTGCAGGTCCAGCATCCAAATCTTGAAGAAGACGTTCCGCAAGAAGGAGCCTGAGACTTGTCTATGACCAGCGGACATTCACCGCCTTGTGCATTTTTATAAAGAGTGATCAGCTCCCGGTGAGTACCACCCCAAGGAGGTTTACGCTGCAGCAGAAGCGTCCACACCTCATCGGTGGTAAAATCAACGATCGGGCGGAATACTAAGCAGCCAGCCAGATCATCGTGAGGGTTCAGTCGTGTGCCCTCAATGTTTTTGTGCCGCTCTATGGTATTCGATCTATTGACTGATTCCGCCTTGCGTACCCCCAACAGAAGTATTACTTCTCCTTTGGAAGAAACGGTGCTGCGGATGTATGCGGACGTGGGGGCAATTTTCATGCGGTCCGTACACCACCGAAACATACGCGTCGGTGACGGGTATCCCCGGCCAATAAGGTTTACCCAGAAGGTCTGGTCTGCGGCTGGGGTTGTTTTCACAACCACCACCGGAAGATTCAGTGACTGGGAAGCTCTACGTAGTCGTGCCAACATCGAGTCGATGTACGCCATGAGAATCGGCGACTCGACAAGAGTGTCATTGCACAGGACATGAACCTCCCGTTTTCTGTCATCCGGCGCTAGGTCAAGCAGCATTTCAAAGACGAGCTGGAGAACCAACGTGCTGTCTTTTCCCCCGGAGTAACCCACAATCCAGGGATATTCATGAGGAGCGAGATACTCTTCCCGAACGTCGCTCTGTGACTGCCGTAGCTTTTCAGCTAGGACAGCTACGTCGACACTGCTCGTCCCTGAGTCTGACATGGCTGTGGTGCTTTTTCCGTTGTTGGATCAGAGATGTACTCGGACATCAGTCCAAGCATCAAGTGTGCTCGGCAATGACTTGAGGCAGGTAATTCGGCGGATGAGCGTCCGGACCTGTATGTCTAGGCGTTTTTGCAGGCCAACAGGGGGGAGCCCCGTGAGCCCCGCCTACAACCGGGAATTCGCCGATGGACGACCCCCAAAAACCCCCGGGGTGTCGATAACGACGCGTCAGCGTATCAACCAGCCGCCCGTCCCTCAACGGACGGGGTCCGTTTGAGCATGGGCGAGGCTTTTGTCCCGTTCGGAGCGTGGGCGCAGCGTTTTTCGCCTTGGGTTGAGGGTCCCTATCCCACCCACGCCCGTTCCGCTTTCTTCGGTCAGTCGGAGCCTGGTCGCGTCCCGGGGGACGGCCGTATGCGACAAGCAAAGCCGTCGCGGGTTAACCGCCGTCCCCCGCGGCACTCAACGGATTTCCAGGCGACTTCGGCAGTCAGAGGCCGCGACGGAGGTCTCCTGTCAGCGCTACCGACTTGGCTGCTAGAAAGGATAGAGGATAGCCCGGTCAATGGCGCTTCAGCAGCGGTCTTCCGGCCGATGAGCGACTCGTGAGCATCGCGAGGAGCGGAGCGGCCTGGGCGGCCGGAGCGGGTTTTTCGAAACGCGCCGCACCGGCTGCGGTCGCGTTTTTCTCGCGCGGGCGCAGAGCGGGCCTCAGTTTGCCTTTTTCTGGGAGGTCTACCCTGGTGATAGACACTGGTCGAATTCACGGGGGCAGGTCAGCTCCGGCCCTCCTGCTCCTGCATCCAGATCGAGATCGGGAACTTCCGCCAGCTCGATTCCCACTTCCGCGGCGACATCTCCACCGGCTGCCCCGTCGCGGCGTCGGCGATGTCGCGGCGGAGGAACTCGTGGGCCACGAGAAACTCCCGACACTTCGCCGCCAGC
>RGDT01000152.1 GCA_009918525.1 Planctomycetia bacterium | reverse complement strand
GCAGCCACCGCAGCAGCCGTGGCACCCACCGCAGCAGCCGTGGCACCCACCATAGCACCCACCGTAGCAGCCACCGCAGCAGCCGTGGCAACTGTGGTGTATGACACTATGGCAACCACCACAGCAGCCGTGGCAACTGTGGTAAATGACACTGTGGCAACCGCCGTAGCAGCCACCACAGCAGCCATAGCACCCGCCCCAGCAGCCGTGGCAGCTACTGTAGACGACCGAATGACAACCACCCCAGCAGCCGCCGCAGCAACCACTGTTGCGCCGGCCGAAGTCGGCGGATTCACCGCCTACCATCAGTGCCAGCAGCAGTACCGTACTGAACATCGAGTATACCTCCTGGAGCAAAACTATCTGGATGCCCGGCCCCATGGTTCGTGTGAGAGCCAGGGTCAATCCCAACAGAAACAGAGACGCCGACGCGTCCCGGTCCAGCCTCCTCCCGCTGGGAGAGGTGTGGAGGGGCCGGCGGGCACGACGACCAGCGTCGGCGGCTCTAGAGGGAGCAGAGGGTTTTATCCCTCCAAAGTGGTCAACCGCGACATACGCAAGTTGTGCGCCGAATCACAATCACCAATCTCGGCAGACATGCAAAGTTAGGAAATGTCGCGGAGGCACTAGGAAAGCAGTGCCTTTGTTGCGTCACTAGAAACGATTAGGATCATTCAGGAAGTGGAGATTTACCAGACCATCGTTGACACGAAACGAACCACATCACAGCCAAAGCATGAACAGGGGGGACGAAACCTAACCCCTCGGCTCAGGCCGCACGCGGTCTGATCCGGCTGGCGAAGTCAGGCTGTTCCAGCAACGACCACAAATCGACGCGAATTGCAGCCAGAAGCGAGCCTAGACACGTCGCCATCAGTTCCATTCGCGAAACGCCCGACCACGATAAAATCGTGCGATCCCATACGAGGCGAACTGCAAACGTGTCTACCGTCGTGCGACGGATGACATAACCCAGCCGCGTCGGAGGGAAACCGGCGACGCAAAGCCCACCGGGCAACTCCCAGAGCCGTTCACTTTGGCCAACATCGCCCGGCCAGCGCAAAACGAGAACGGGAGAGTGGGTATCGAACGCTTCGTCAATGTATTTCCGAACGACCTCAGCGGTCGGGAGAGAGCGGGCCATCCTTGGCATCCTCAAAGTGAAAGACGGTTCAGAGCCAATTCACACCCATAGCCTCGGTCGGTCCCGAAATCAATGGCTTTTCGGGGCGGTTTGGATCGCGTCGCCCGACACACCCGAAACGCCGCTCGGCACCGAGTCGCGGACTTTCTCGGCGCTGATCGGCGTCGGGTCTTTGCGCCTGATGACGAAATAAAACACGGGAGTCAGGAACAGGCCGAAGAAAGTCACCCCCAGCATCCCCGAGAATACAGCCACCCCTAGCGTTTGCCGCATCTCGGCTCCGGCCCCGTGGGCAATGACCAACGGGACGACGCCCAGAATGAACGCGAAACTCGTCATGATAATCGGGCGTAATCGCGACACACACGCCGCCACAGCGGCATCAAAGACCGAGAAACCATCCTTGTGTCGCTTCTCTTCCGCAAATTCGACGATCAAGATGGCATTTTTGGCAGCCAAACCGACTAGCACAATAAAACCAACCTGAACGAAAATGTTGATGTCCATCTTCGCTAAGGCAATGCCGGCCAACGCACTCAACAAACACATCGGCACCACCAGCAACACCGCCATCGGCAGCGACCACGATTCATACAGTGCCGCCAACACGAGATACACCAGCACCACAGCGCCGATGAACGCGAAGATCGCACTGCTACCAGCCAGCTTTTGCATCAGCGTTAATTCTGTCCACTCAAAGCCCATGGATGGATTTAATTCTGACTGAGCCAATGCCTCCATTTGTTGGATGATTTCGCCCGTACTAACCCCAGGAAATGCGCCGCCGTTGATGGGTGCGGCGGGGAACATGTTGTATCGGTTCACCAAGACAGGACCGTTAATGTCGAGAACGTCTACAACCGAACCGAGGGGAATCATTTCGCCTTTGTCGTTGCGTACTTTTAAGCCTCGAATCGTCTCCGGTTGCAAGCGAAACGCGGCGTCGGCCTGGACGTTGACTTGCCAAGTGCGCCCAAAGCGGTTGAAATCGTTCACGTAGGCTCCACCGAGAAAGACTTGTAGCGTTTCAAAGACATCGTTGAGAGCCAATCCGATGGTCTTGCACTTCACCCTATCGATATCGAGATATTTTTGTGGCGTGGTCGCGCGAAAGCCGTTGAACAATCCGGCGATGCCCTGCACTCGCATTCCTTTTTCCGCAAAGTTATCCGCTTGGCCTTGCAACATCACGAGACCCAGATCGCCGCGATCCTGAATCATCAGCTTGAAGCCGCCCGCATTGCCCAATCCATCCACTGCTGGTGCCCCGTATACCGCGACGCGAGCTTCTTTCACTAGAACGGATGCTTTCTTCCGAATCTCCGTCGCGATTGCTTCGGCTCCCTCGTGATGACCGTGACGATTTTCAAATTCGTCGAGAATGATGAAGATGGACGCCCAATTACTACTGATCGCGCCGCCCAACACGAAGGACATGCCGGGAACACTAAGCGTATGCCGCACGCCTTGGACGCTACGCGCAATCGCCTCAACCTCATCCACAACTGCCTCGGAGCGTTCCAGCGAGGCCGCGTCAGGCAATTCGATATTGACCAGTAAATATCCTTTGTCCTGACTAGGGATAAACCCAATCGGAATTTTCAGGAAGCTGTACCCCGTCAGTACAATCAACCCGCCGTACACGAACAGCACAATCAAACTCAATCGCAAACACCACGCTACAAACCGGCCGTAAGCCGTCGTGATGGCGTCAAACAACCTATTAAATCCCTTGAAAATGACGGCCAGGACCCAGTTAACAGGCTTGTACAAAATAACGCCTACGATAGCACCCGGAATACTGAAGATACCTGTCAACAATAACCATTGCGGGAATGTCAGTTCAATAACTTGATTGATACCAAGCAATGGGGCGATGGTCGCCGCGACCAACGGTTGGCCGAAAGTTGCCAGGTAGCCGAAGAACAGCCCGGTACCCCACCACGGTAAAGCCTCGTTCTGACTGTGGTCGTGCGCTCCGGGTTTGCGATGACCGAAAACGCTCGCCGCACGGGCGGGGGTCATCGTCATCGCGTTGATGGCCGAGATGATCATCGAAGCGGCGATGGTCAAGGCAAACTGGCGGTAGAATTGCCCCGTGATGCCTCCGAGAAACGCACTTGGTAGAAACACCGAGGCTAACACCAGCGTGATGGCCAGGATCGGCCCCGTGATTTCGTCCATCGCGTGAATGGTGGCGTCGCGTACGGGGTAGCCCATGCCCATCCATCGTTCGATATTTTCCAACACCACGATGGCATCATCTACCACGATACCAATCGCCAATACCAACCCAAACAGCGTGAGATTGTTCAGGCTAAATTGTAAGGCAGGCAATCCGACTGCGTACCCGAACATGGACACGGCATACATGACGGCGAACGTCCCGATCAGCGAAACGATCACGTCAATGAGAGGTAAAATGACCGAGCGCCAATCTTGTAGGAAAAACAACACTACCAAACAGACAAGAATGACCGCATCGCGAAGCGTCTTGATAACCTCCATGACCGATTCGCGAACGAACGGCGTTGTATCATAGACGATGGCATGTCTCAATGCCTTGGGGAAGCGTGTCGAGAGTTCCTTCATCTTGGCACGGACTGAATCCGCGACGTTCAGAGCGTTGGATCCCGGTAGCTGATAGATGGCCAATCCAACCGACGGCGAACCGTCCAGACGGCAACGTACATCCATGTTTTTGGCTCCGAGTTCAATCCGAGCCACATCGCGCAGGTAAGTTACTTGCCCGGTCGTTCCGGTTTTCACGACGATATTCTCAAACTGTTCTTGATCGAGTAATCGACCCAGTGTCGTGAGCGTGTATTGGAAGGCTTGACCACTCGGAACGGGCGGCGCACCAAGACGACCCGCCGCCACCTGGACGTTTTGCTCTTTCAGCACCCGCGTCACGTCACCGGCCGTGAGATTGCGTGAGGCTAGTTTTTCGGGATCGACCCAAACACGCATACTGTAATCTTGCTGGCCGAGCATGGTCACATCGCCGACACCTTCGAGCCGAGCGAGTTGGTCGCGTAGTTGGATGGTTGCATAGTTGGACAAATATAGTTGATCGAACGCCGCTTTGCCGGTTTCCTCGTCCTTTTCGGAGTACAAGTTGACGACCAACAAAATACTGGGCGATTTCTTTTTCGTCGTGACCCCGGTGAGCTTGACGGCATCGGGCAGTGTCGCCATTGCCTGCGCTACGCGGTTCTGGACCAACACTTGCGCCATGTTTAGGTTGACGCCGAGGTTGAATGTCACCGTGAGAGAGTAGGTACCATCGTTGGTACATTGCGAGGACATATACAACATGCCCTCCACGCCGTTGACTTGTTGTTCGATGGGAGCCGCCACAGTCTGGGAGACCACGACGGCACTGGCTCCGGGGTATTGACAGGTGACCGTCACACTAGGAGGAGTGATTTCGGGATACTGGGCCACGGGCAAAATAATCGCCGCCACGGCCCCACCGAGAACAATAACGATGGAGATGACCCAGGCAAAAATAGGGCGGTCGATGAAGAAACGTGCGAGCATTTCGCTAGCCTCCCAGTCCAATGACGTAGCTCGGCGAAAGCACACCGGGGGTTACCTCCCCGCCTCGCGCCAGGCGGCACTTAGGGGGTGCCCCCGCTCGTCAGGTGGCGTATTTATTTAGTATCCAGGCCGGGCATCGGGATTAATGTTGGCTCCACCACACTACCTTCCCGCACACGTTGCAGGCCGCGCGTGATAATTTTTTCGCCTTCTTTGAGACCGCTTTCCACTACACGCATCCCATCGCGTAACGCGCCAACCGTCACCGTTCGTTGCTCGACCTTGTTGTTCGGCCCGACCACAAACACATACCGGATCCCTTGGTCGGTCCCCAACGCACTATCCGCAACCATCAACACCTCTCGCGAATCGCCGATCGGCAAACGCAAACGCACGAACAACCCTGGTGTCAAGTCGCCATCCGGGTTTGACCACTCCCCGCGCACCCGCAACGTCCCCGTACTGGGGTCGATTCGATTATCCACGAAATTGATGAACCCCTTGTGCGGATGTCCCTTCTCCGCCTGAGTACCGAGCAGAACCGGCACCTTGGCCTCACGCGGCGTTTGGAACTTGCCATCCTTGATGAGTTTCTGAATGCGCAATACCGTGCGCTCATCGACATCGAATGTTGCATACATCGGATCAATACTGACAATCGTTGTCAACTTGGTCTGATCAGCCGTGACTAAGTTACCGACAGTGACCAGGGTCCGGCTAATACGACCATTGATAGGAGCCTTGATCGACGTGAAGTCTACATCTAACTTCGTGCGAGCAACTGCCGCCTTGGCCGATTCGATGGCCCCCGTCGCTTCGGCGACGTTACCGGAGGTTTTGTCGTATTCCTCGCGACTGATGGCATCACCGACGCGCATCCGGCGGGCGCGATTGAGGTCGGCCTTGAGACGATCCAACAAGGCTTCGTAACGATTGACTTCGCCCTCTGCTTTGGCAAGTTCGGCCTTGTAAGTGCGGTCGTCGAGTTGATAAAGGACGTCGCCTTCCTTAACCAGCTTCCCTTCCTCGAAAGTGACTTTCATCAAATAACCTGTCACACGAGCCTTGACCTCGACGCTTTCCTTGGGTTCCGTCCGGCCTGTGAAGTCCTCGTAATCGGTGTTCTTCGATCGTTTTACCTCGCTGACGGAGACGGCGGTTGGTATCGAAGGTCCCGTCATGACTCCGCGCGGTCCACCGCAGCCTATTACGGTGAGTATCAACCATATTCCCAACCATTCGATTCTGGGAGAATAGGGGAAGCCCCTCTCTTCCCGGCAGCTAGGCCTATCCCCACTCTCACGCTTCATCGTTGGCCCCTCTTCAACGATCGACCTTACAACCGGGTACAGCCTTCTTGAACGCCGTCACCCCGCCGTCTGTCACTGCCGTTTTTTTCAGCACCAGTTCTTTGAGCATCTTTAACCCGGCCAGCTTCTCCAATCCTGGATCGCCCACCGCCGAACCAATTAGATACAGTCGTTCCAACATCGGATGGTTCACGGCCAAGAGATTCATCGCTGCATCAGTCACCGCCCCAGGGAGTGCCAGCCCCTTCAGTGCTTTCGCAGGCTTCAAGCCTGCAACCCCTTCGTTGGTTACACGCGTTGTGGCAAGGTCAAGCAGTTCCAGTGCCGGCAAGGTCGCAATCAATGGCATGCTTTCGTCGTCCACGTTTGAGCCGCCGAGATACAGTTCCTTGAGGCTCGTGAGTGACTTCAGAGCCGTGAACGACCGACCGACGACATCGGTATGCCTAAGTCCCAGGAGGCGTAATTTCGTGAGTTTGGCCAGATGGCGGACACCAACATCGGAGACGGGATTACCGGCCAGGGCCAGTTCTTCCAGTGACGAAAGCGAAGCAAGGCTCGTTAGGCCGGGATCGCGAACCTTGGTCTCCATGAGGTGAAGGATTTTCAGTGACTCGAAGACAGTTAGTGCAGGCAAGCCTAGATCACTGATGCGCGTATCGTTGAGAATGAGTCGTTCCAATTGCTTAAGCGGCGCAAGTCGCTTCAGGCCGTCATCGGTGATACGAGTTCCTTCGAGATTAAGATCGATAATCGCTTTCATTTTGGCGAGAGTCGTCAATCCCTCATCACTAATTTTGACTCGGGCCAAGGACAATCGGCGTAGAGTTGGTAGTTTCGCGAGATTGGCCAAGCCTTCATCGGAAATGGAAGTACCATCGAGTTCAAGAGTCTCCAGTGTGGTCAAGCCGGCGACGACCGGAAGCAAGGAATCATCGATGGGGCAGTTCCATAGGATAAGCGTTTTGAGCGATTTACACCCGCTGAGAGCGTTGAGTTGTTCCTTCGTGACTTTGGCTCCGCGAAGGTCCACGCCGACAACTACTTTGCCGGCGTCGCGTAGGACGAAGCCACCAAGATCTTCCACCACGCCGACCGCTTTGGCTTCGTCGGCGGGAATTAGGGCCAGCAGTAGCCAAAGCATGAGAAGTTCCTCAGCGCCGAGCCAGTTGAACGAGATCACGTTCGTAATTTCGTAGCGAGTAATACGTTGCCGTATAAGCGCGTTCATCGCCGGGTGAGGCTGAAGCACCAAATTCCATCCCCAGCGTTTGGCAGATCCGGACCAGATCGCCAACCGTTCTAACCTCGTTACGCCACGACCGCGACGATTTGACCACCGCCGGGTCCGATAACCCTGCAACTTGCGTCTTGAGTTGGTTCAGCGTCCGCCGACCTGCGAGATAGGAACCAGTGGAAATTTTATCGACCTGATCGTCAAGTTGGGTTTCCATGTCCTTGAGTTCTTTCCTCAATTCGCGTATCACCTTGAAATCAGGCATCGCTCCCGCGTTGACACTGCTGATCGCCTGAGAAAACAACTTGCTGAAGCGGTCGCGCGGACCATCGAATACCTCTTCCTGCAACGCTTCAGGCCAGGCAATTTTTCCTTCATCCTTAGCCATCGACAAATTGCCGCGAGACGATTTATCGACCAAGTTCAGCCCGCGAAGCATATCATCGGTCAACGGAATGGTCGGCCCATTAGTTGGTTGGGGGCATTTGAGGATATTGTTGAGCAGAGCGTTGAGCGACTTGCCGGACCAGATTTCCGTCGCGGGCGGATCGCGTCGAGCACGTTCCAGATCTTCGCGAACGGCCGCGTCAATCAGGTCTTGAGTCTTGGGCTTTAGACTTTCGTACCACATTTCGGTTTCGATTCGCTTGCGAGCCGTATCATAGCTTGACCGTCGTGCTTGTTCACGGGTCAGTTGGGCCTGGCCAATCTGATTCCAATATTCGCCCGTTGCCGTAGTCACGCTCGCAACACCAGTGAGATAACCGTTTAGCGCGGTTTGGCGAGTGCCCCAAGGCGGGTTGTACATGTAGGGGTTGTAGCCCGACATCGTCCCGAGCGAGTAGCCGCCTATCCCCCCTGTATAAGATGGGATCTGCGTGATCGTCTGGTTGACTTCCACGGTGGGTAGACGTTCGGTAGAGGGTTTCACATCCAGTACACCGCCCGCTGCACCCCGAGCTGGCCCCGATCCCACCGGTTCCGGTCGGATCGGGCCGCTGCTAGCAGGGTAGGGAACCTGGGCATTCACAGACGCGGCAATCAGAACCGCAACACAGACGGCAAGCCGGAACATGGGACACTCCGACAGATTTTTTCATAACAGAAAGCTACACGAATAGTATATGAAGTGGATTTCTGCGGGCAACGGAGCAGGGCCAACAACCTGAAAGGCGAAGGCCATAGAATATCTCAGAATTTCTACCGCTTTCGTTTCTTGAAAATTTAATCTCCAACCTTGAAGGATGGACTGGCGTGAACCACTTGATCCGATCGGTACTTCTGCTTACGGTTGCTTGGGCTGCGCTGCCAGTACAAGCGGCAAACCTCGACCAGGCTCTGCTGAAAAACGCCCCCGATTTGCTCGTCGCGTTGAAAAAGGCAAACATTAAAGTAGTGGGTGTGTTACCTTTTGCCGTGCAACGGGGAACGCGGCCTGCTGCGTTCGATTGTGCGCCTTTGTCTGCCGGATTGCCCACGCGGTTAGAAAATGCTCTCATCCTGCGACAACCCGGAAACGAGCCTGATGAAAGTTTGCTCAAAGTGTTACGCGATGTGGTGGGTACAGCCGCTCGTGCCGGAGTGGGAGCATGGTCAAAAGATCAAGCCGCATTCCAAAAACTATTCGCTGGCTCCTACGAACTCGCCTGGGGCAACAAGAAACTATCGGCCGATGCTTTTCTCACGGGAGAAGTTCGTCTCCTAGGCGACGGCATAGAGGCCGAGGTTGTGATTACCTTTTTCAAACCCGATTCCTGGAAAGATGGTAAGCCTTCCCAACAACTAGCCAGCACATTTAAGGTGAAAACCGATCGTTCGCTCCTGCGCGACCTGGGATACAATGCCGTAGTGAACCCGCGTGCCCTGAAACGTAAGGGCGCAGAGAAATCCGATGCCGAAGAACTCGACCAAGAAGCCGTTGCCCGCGTAGCCAACGAGGAAGAAGGGAAGCAACCTCTGCCGGATGCCAAGCAACCTGACTCGCACTCGCCGGACAGCCTGGCCGGTTTCAAGTTCGAGATTGAATATGACGGCGTTAAGCAGGCTATACGTTCTGAAGTTGGCGGCAATGGAGCTAAGCACCCAACTTACTCGGTTGATGCTCCCAAACCAGGTCAGAAGGTGTCGATGTTTGTAACTCGCACCCTGGTCGGTGATGCCAAGATGGGTATCGTCTTGCGGATAAACGGCAAAAGCACCTGGAATCAGGAGGACGCCGACCCTGCAAGTTGCCGACGCTGGATTTTCAATCCGATGTCGGTGGGCAAGCGTGAGGATTTTGCCGGTTTCTACCGTGAAGACAAAGACGGTAAGTTGGTCTGCAACGAATGGAAAGCACTCGATGAAACCGCTGCGGTAGCAGCGGCCGCGACGATGGGTGTTCGTATCGGTTGGATCGACCTCGATGTATTCGCAAGTCGAGAGGAAAAGGCT
>RGDT01000151.1 GCA_009918525.1 Planctomycetia bacterium | reverse complement strand
GGCTCCAGAAATGCACCTTTTGCCATTTCCTTGGCCGACAATCATCAGCGACGTAACACGGCGAACGAACTCCGGGGCGTCGGCAGGGACCGGGGGTCGGAGTGAGAAGGGGACTTCGCCATTACCAGCGGGAATGGATACCGAGGGACACAATCCGTCGGAAGTCATCGCCGAAGCCGGGACGCTCACGCGATGAAGATTCTGTAGCGTGCCGTCCACGGCGGCCCAATTTTTCTCGACGACCGTCCGCCCGCGTTTGGCGTAGGTTTTTTCGATGGATTTTTTAATCTGGGCGATGGCCTCGTCGCGCGGTAAGACCTGGCTGATGGCGAAAAAGCATGTCTGCATTACGGTGTTGATGCGTCCGCCCATGCCGTGAGCCGCCGCGACTTTCAGGGCGTCGATGACATAAAAGTTGAGTTTCTTGGCGATGATGGATTCTTGGACCGGTCGCGGAAGCCTGGCCCAAACTTCGTCGGGACCATACAGGCTATTGAGCAGGAATGTCGCCCCCGGCCCCGCCAAGTGGAGCATATCGAAGCGGTCGAGAAAACTGAACTGATGACAGGCGACGAAGTTGGCCTGGGTGATCAGATAAGTCGAGCGGATCGGGTTCGGGCCAAAGCGTAAATGGGATGTCGTCACCGACCCGGATTTTTTCGAGTCATAGACGAAATAACCCTGCGCGTTCAACCCGGCTTCCTCGCCAATGATTTTGATCGAGTTCTTGTTGGCCCCGACCGTACCGTCTGCCCCCAACCCGAAGAAAACCGCTCGCACCGTCCCCGGGTCTTCGGTCGAGAACCCCGCGTCGTAATCGAGGCTGGTGTGCGTCACATCGTCGCGGATGCCTATGGTGAAATGATGACGCGGTTGCGCCGCGGATAGATTCTCGAACACGGCCCGCGCCATGGCCGGTGTGAACTCCTTGGAGGACAGCCCATAGCGACCACCCACCACCGTTACGCCGGATCGCCCGGACTCGTGCAATGCCGCCAATATGTCCAGATACAGCGGCTCGGCGATGGATCCCGGCTCTTTCGTCCGGTCCAACACCGCCAACCTCCGCACCGTGGTCGGCAACGCGGCAGCAAACGCCGACACATCGAAAGGCCGATAGAGTCGCACCTTGAGTAGGCCGATCTTTTGGCCGGTTCGGCGTAGAGCGTCGATGGCTTCTTCGGTCGCGCCGCAGGCGGACCCCATCATCACGATGACGCGATCGGCGTCGGGTGCCCCGTAGTAATCGAAGAGGCGATAGGTTCGATTGGTGAGTTGTCCGAAGCGATCAAACGCCTGTTGCACGAGATGAGGACAGGCGAAGTAATACGGGTTGACCGTCTCGCGTCCCTGGAAGTAAACGTCGGGATTCTGCGCGGTGCCTCGAATAACCGGATGGTCCGGTGACAGCGCACGAGTGCGATGAGCGTGGACGCGCTCGTCGTCGATCATCGCTCGCGTCTGCTCGACGGTAGGCAACTCGATGCGGGCGACCTCGTGCGATGTCCGAAAGCCGTCGAAAAAATGTAAAAACGGTATCCGAGCCTCCAAGGTGGCCGCGTGAGCAATCAGGGCGAAATCGGCGGCTTCTTGTACAGACCCGGAACAGAGCATCGCCCAGCCGGTCTGACGGCACGCCATCACGTCTTGGTGGTCGCCGAAAATCGACAATCCCTGAGCGGCGATGGAGCGGGCCGCGATATGAAAGACCGTTGGCGTCAATTCGCCCGCGATTTTGTACATATTAGGGATCATCAACAACAGTCCTTGCGAGGCGGTGAACGTAGTGCACAAGGCTCCGCCCTGCAAGGCCCCGTGAACGGCCCCGGCCGCCCCGGCTTCGGACTGCATCTCGACGACTTTGGGGATCGTCCCCCACAGGTTTGGCTTTTTCTCGGAGGCCCATTGATCGGACAGTTCCCCCATCGATGACGAGGGCGTGATGGGGTAGATGGCGATCACTTCACTGCACGCGTAGGCTGTGCGGGCTACGGCCTCGTTGGCGTCCAAGGTGACGTGAGAATTTTGCATCGGTCGTTCCTCCGATAACCTTCCCATCCGACGATGAGGGTTAGGTTATTAGAGCAATTCCGATGCCGAACGCGAATAATTCCGCAATGAGTGTCAATGAGTGAAATCAAGTGACAGCATCGGCGGTCGGTGTGGCAACCTGTGCGATAATCGCACATCATGTGCGGCATGGTACAACGAGCCGCCGACGCGAGTCGGCGGGTAAGTCGTGTCTGGCGACTACTTCGGCAATTGCTTGACGGCAAAATCAATGCCGTCTTGCTTGCCCGGTTTGATGTCCGCTTTCAAGGTTGAGTTCGTGTTGTATTCCGCGCCGAGAGCCGACTCCCGGGCGGCTGACCCCATCACGGGGTCCGGTTTGGAAGTCGGGCGCGACGCCAACACCTTGACTTTCTTCGCCCCCGGAGTAACCCGCAGAGAGTATTTTCCCTCTGCGATTTTGCCACCGGCCGGCGTCGTCGAGTTGTCCGCCGCCTCGAAGATGATCTCGCCTTCCTTGAGCGGTTGGCCGTCCATCGTCACCGTGCCGGACACATCTGCTAATCCATCGCCCAGACAGCCGACAACCATCAACAATAGGCTCGCCATCAGGAATGTCACACCGCGCATATCAGACTCCCCGTTCAGTTGGTAGTGACCACTTCGCCGCCGGCTCGCGTGCCGAGCCACAGCCAAGTATTGGGATTGATGGAATTGCTGATGAATCGTACCGAGCCGTCGGCCATCGCCGCATTCACGCCCCCGGTGTGACGGCTACGGGCGATGGCGAAGGCATTCGTGACCGACTGCGCACCGCACGGCACGCCGGGGACAGCGCCGCAATATCCCATGACGTTATCGCCGATGGTGGAATTAGGCGGGTAAATCGTGCTGAATGTGGTACCCGCGTGGATGGTGTTCCACATGCGTCCGCGGACGTCGTGACCACCGGCGACGGTATCGCTACCTTGAAGCAGTTCGCTGACCATCACCGTGTTACTCGTTCCGTCGGTGATGTCGGTCATTCGCGTTTTCGACATGCCGTAGAAAATACCGTTGAGATTCTGCCCGCGTGGATCGGCGGTCGGCGTGGCGAACCCGCTCCCGTGGCAAGTGATGAAGTTAACATGGAAGCCTTGAGCGTTTCCACTGGTGGCGGCAATTTTCGGACTGTTGGGATCCGATGGGCACAAAAATGTAGAAATCACTTGCGTGGAGAATGGAGCAAAACAGGTGTAGCTCGTCAGATTTTGCAGTAACGACTGAAGTTGTGATCCCATTGCCGTTTGTTCGATATACGGCAGGATGTCACCAGCCCAGTTGGCGCGATTGCGATCCTGCGAGCCGACGTTGGTATACCACGTGGAGGAATAATACCCCAAAGGCTGACCGGACGGGAATGCACTGTTCGTATCGTGAAAATTATGCAGAGCCAACGCAATTTGTTTCTGTCGATTGGTGCATTGCATCCGCGCTGCCGCTTCGCGTACTTTTTGGACGGCCGGCAGTAGCAAGCCAATCAGAATCGCGATGATGGCGATAACTACCAATAGCTCAATTAGCGTGAACCCACTAGGTTGACGTGTGCGCACAGGACACCTCGGGAGAAAAGCAACAATGATAGGATAATGAAAATTATAAGTGGTTTCGGTGTGAATGCAACAAAAAAGGGAGTGTCTGTCTCGAAATCGCGTCAGCTTGTCGTCTCGTACCCTCGCGACACGATCGACATTAACCGCCGTTGCGGTGAACTGACTGGCAACCCGACTAACTGGGATACCGAAACCCAGCGGCCTTCGACATAGGCACCGGCGGTAAATTCACCGCTCACCCAATCGGCCTTGATGGCGTGCAAGGTGATACGCCAGCGTGTTACGCCGTGTTCGACCGTCGTTAGTCGTTCTCCAACGGTTACACTCAGCCCCGCTGTCGCCGCTGCTCTCACGGCCGCCTGCTGGGTGTTCTCGGGTTCGTTGACTCCGATGCGTGGGAATTCCCACAGACTAGCCCATCGGCCCGTCGGCGGTCGCCGGACGATGAACACCAGGGCGCCCCGGCTTACCACCGTAGCCACTTCACTGATCGCCGTGGATGGTTGAGGTGGATTCCGTCGCGGAATCTGATCTTGTCGGCCCTGTCGGTACGCTTCGCATCGCTCACATAGCGGACAGGCAAGACAACGCGGCACGCTGACGGTGCAGACCAGCGCACCCAGTTCCATCAACGCCTGGTTGAAGTCGCCTACCCGTCGTGTCGGTAATATCTCTTCGGCCGCGTTCCATAACCAACGACGCGCGGCCCCTTCGCGGGGGTCTTGCTCGCGTCCGAAAAGGCGGCTCAAGAGACGTTGGCTGTTGGCTTCGAGAATGGGTAGCCGTAAATCAAACGCCTGGGAGAGTACCGCGTTACGGGTGTAATCGCCCATTCCGGGCACACCTTCTAGTTCCTCGGGTCGGCTGGGAAACGCACCACGAAAACTCGAAGCCAGCATTTGTGCGGCCCGCAACAGATCGCGAGCGCGGCGATAGTAGCCCAGCCCTTCCCAGAGACGTAATACCTCTTGTTCTTCGGCGCGGGCCAAGTCGGCGAGCGTCGGCCAACGCGACATGAAACGCTCGAAATAGGGCACAACGGTCGTTACCTGGGTCTGTTGGAGCATAACCTCGCTGACCCAGATACGGTAGGGATCGCGGTCACGTCGCCAGGGTAGCTCTCGTCGATGGGCGTCGAACCATGCCAGCAATCGCGGCCCCATCCAACGGCGTAACCGGCTCGGGGTCCGGTCTGCGGGTGTCTCGCTCATCGTCGGGTGACTACTTCCTCGGCATTTTGGTCATCTTTTCCAAAATGCTTGCCGCTGCACTGCGAGTGTCGGCTTCTGCGGATTTGGGCGGAGGAGCTTTGGCAGCTTCGGTAGGTTCGGTTGCGGGTTTTTCGGCGGGTATTTTCATGTCCGCCACGGTACCACCGCTTGGTACGGTCGGTGTCGTCGCCGTCTCCGTTCCCGACGATTCGTCACCCCCCAACAACATCGCCAAAGCATCGTCATCCGCCTCCGCCGATTTACTGGCTGGCGCGGCAGCTTGAGCTGGCGGTTTTCCCACTGGTGCGGACGCGGCAGCGGTTGCCGTGGTCGTCTTGGCTTCCATGCGTACTGCGAACTCCAGCGGGCCTATCTTGAGCTGATCGTCGTTCTTTAGCTCGCGTTCGCCCTTGATAGCTTCGTTGTTGACGAAAGTCCCATTCTTGCTGTCGAAGTCGCGCAGAAAAACTTTCCCTTCGCGAATCAGAATCGCACAATGACGGTTACTTATCAACGGACTGGCGGGCCTTAGTTGGCACTGAGGATCGCGCCCGACCAAAAATTGGGGCGTCTTGATTTCCAATGCCTGGCCTTGTTGCTTGCCAGGCGTCATCACGATTAAACTAAGTTTCATGATTCGGTACGCTCCCGGCCGGCAGATGATAACAGTTGATACGATCTCACTAGGGCGACGGCAACGAAAATCAAAACCGGAAGTGTCAGCGACAGCTCAGGGGTAGGACTAAGGTCGCAGCCGTCGCTGACGCTTCCGGCTCTGAAAAGCTTCTAGCGTATCACCATATAACTATTAGGGGCCGGGTCTACCGTACCGGGCAATTTTCTTCTTCGTTCGGGACTGATCGGCATGCAATGGAAAATACCGGCTATCATCGTGCTGCTTCTGTTGACGGGTTGCACACGAGTCTTAAAGCCTGAACCGCCGCCTGCCTTCGCGGGCGCTCTGATTCGCGTCTGGTGTCCGCCCAAGGCCGCAGACTTGGTTCGCGCGCAGATGCCCGCATGGCAGACTCGACAGCAAGCGAGCGTCGAATTCGTTGCTCAACCCGATTCGGCCGATCTGTGGATACTATCCCCGGCTGATGTCGCCCGCTTCAGCGGCTGCCCCGTGGTTCCCGACCAGCTCACCGCACGGGGCGAACGATTCGACTGGAACGGTTTGTTACCTTTGTACCGCGAACAACTTTGTCGCCTCGACGCGAGCATCGTGGCTGTACCTCTGGTCGGCGAAGCGTTGGTTTGTGTTTATCGGGCCGATCTTTTCACCAAACACCAGGACAAATACGCCGCCTGGCGCGAGGTCACGAAACGAACCTTTCTCCCGCTTCGCGCTCCATTAAGTTGGACCGAATTTCGCGATCAGGCCGCATACTTCGCGCTAGTTCTCGGACGCCCTAGCCTACCACCGCTACCGACCGATGCCGACCAGTTGGACCGACTGTTTTTCGCCATCGCTGCGCCTCATGCTCGCCGTGCCATCCGTGCCGACGAAGACGAAGGGCCGGACCATCTGGACGAAGTTTTCTACTTCCACTACGACCGCAAAACGGGCCAACCCCGTCTTGATAGTCCTGGTTTCGTCTACAGTCTGGAATTGTGGCGCGATCTGAAAAAGTACGCCGCACCAAAGAACATCAGAGCCGCAAACATCAGCGACCCTGCTACGGCACTGGCCGAAGGGCAAGCCGTCCTTGGCTTGATCGAAGCCGGTGAATTGGCAGTCCTTCAGCGGTCCAAGGTGTTTCGCGACAAATTCAACGTGTGCGCGATCCCCGGCGCGGATCGGTTCTGGGACAACACCGGCAAAGCGCATCCCCAGGGCGGCTCGATCAACGTCGTCCCCTATCTCGGAGGAGCCGGATTCCTGGCAGCCGTATCCCCGCGTGCTGCTCAGGCGGAAGCTGCCTGGGATTTGTTAGCCGACCTGGCCGGGCCAATGCGAGCCGCTCAAATCGCCTTGGAACCGCGATGGGGCGGAGGGCCGACACGATCGGAACAACTGCTCCGCGATCGCTGGGATAGTTTTGGTCTGGATGCCGCTCGCTCCCAACAATTACGCGAAGCCGTTGGACGGACGACACTGCAACACGGCATCAAAAACCCTGTCCTCGTCCTGCGGATGGCCGATCAAGCTGCAAGGCGCGAAGCAGTCGTTCGCGTTATTCAACAGGAGAGCGGCACGCCAAAGGAAGCACTTCAAGAAGCCGTCATAGAATGGCAACGACTGGACGAGAAACTGGGAAAAGGTAGGGCGTTGAGTGAATACAAGCGTAGTCTGGGATTGACAGATTAACGGGGAAAAGGACGAACTGCGTAAAGTTCGTCCCTTCGCCTTTTGATAGGAATAAGACATACCGAGTGATGATGTCTAATAGAATATAAAAGGCTACTACCAATCAGACACCACGTATGACCGGATCTTCACCGCGTAAGGGCACCCATCCACGGGTGTTGTAATCAATCATCACGATGCCGATCATGATGGCCAGGAAGACAATGGCCGCACCAATCGACAACCACACTAATTTACTGCTATGTGACAGGTGCATGAAGATAGCACCAACCAGGATAGTCTTAATGCTGGCGATCCCCATCGCTACGGGCACTTCAAGTGACCCTAGCGTGAACGTCGAGGCGATCCACACGGTGAGAAGCGTCAGCAACAGCAGCGACACGTACACACCAAGGTAGATGGTAGGCGATGTTGGCTTGTGTTCGGCCACGGCGTTACGTCCTCAGTAAATACAGGATCGGGAATACGAAAATCCACACCACGTCAACAAAGTGCCAATACAAGCCGGAAACTTCAATCGGCGTGTAATCCTCCACACCGAAACGAGGATAGCGGAGCGTGAACCACCATTGTACTCCCAGCACAACCAGTCCCACCACCATGTGGAGAGCATGTAGGCCAGTAATGGTAAAGTAGAACACGAACGCGAGTTGCAACCCTTTAAGCTGCTGTGTGTCAATGTGGTGGCCTGATTTATCGTTCACATGGAGCTCGCCATGCTCGTCGTACCCGAAAGATGAGCCGGGAACCAAGTGGTGCTTGTATTCCTCGGACCATTCAAATCCCTTGATCACCAGGAAGGCCGACCCAAACAGAATCGTCAGTCCCAAGAATAAGCGTAGCAGTCGCTGATTGTGCATCTGCGCTGCCCAGACGGCCATAGCCATCGTGAAACTACTGGTAAGGAGGACGGCAGTGTTAATGCCCCCCATGACAGCGTTGAGCTTAAAACTGGCCAACGCGAACATATCGGGATTCAGTCGCCGCATAACTGTATATGCGGTGAACAAACCACCGAAGAATAAGATTTCTGACGCTAGGAAAAACCACATTCCCAGCGTGTTAGCTTCCCGCTGTTGATCAATATTCTCGAAATGGTGCGCGAGTGAGCCGTGCGCGTGGGTATTATGAGACAGGGTGGGCCTCCTCTCGCGAATAATTGTAAGAATCTTCCGTGACGACCGGCGTCACATCAAAGTTAGATGGAAGCGGCGGGGATTGGATATCCCATTCCAATCCCTTTGCTCCCCACGGATTCGGGCTAGCCAGACTACCGTACTTCAGCGACCACATCCTAGCACTCCCGCACCCGCCGTCGACATCACGTTCAACACATGATATTGCGGCACATATTCATGGATACGTCGCAACATGCCCTGAGATCCCAGCAAAAACTGGGGGAAGAAAGTCAGGTTGAATCCGACGAATATGATGATGGCTGCAATTTTGCCCCAAAATTCCGGGTACATTCGGCCGGTCATTTTGGGCCACCAGAAATGCAGACCACCGAGGTAGGCCATGATAGCACCACCGACCATCACATAGTGGAAGTGTGCCACCACGAAATAAGTTTGCGTTAGCGAGACGTTGGTACCCAAAGTAGCGAGGTGCAAACCAGTCACACCGCCGATGGTGAACAGGCCGATGAACCCGAAGGCGTAGATCATCGGTGTCTGCCAAGACACGCTGGCTCGCCAAAGCGTCGCGGTCCAGTTGAACACCTTGATACCTGAAGGGATCGCTACCAACATCGTCAGAAACGAGAAGACGGCAGAGGCTGCGAGAGCCTGGGTACTGACGAACATATGGTGTCCCCAGACCACAAAGCCCAGCACCGCGATAGCAACGCTGCTGAAGGCGATAAACTTATAGCCGAATATCGCTTTGCGACTGAATGCAGTGATTAGTTCGCTCATCACACCCATCGCGGGCAGAATCATGATGTATACGGCAGGATGAGAGTAGAACCAGAAAAGATGTTGGAACAACACCGGGTCGCCACCCAATGACGGGTCAAACACACCAACTCCCCAGATGCGTTCGATAGTCAACAACACAAGGGTGATGGCAATGACGGGGGTGCCCAACATGATCACGATGCTCGTCGCATACATGGCCCAGATGAACAGCGGCAAACGGAACCAGGTCAGACCCGGCGCCCGCATCCGGTGAATGGTGACCATGAAATTCAAACCCGTGAGAATCGAAGAGAATCCCACGATAAAAGCGGCCGTCGCGACCGGAGCCACTTGGGTATGTGCCGTACGTGTGCTGAGCGGGGTGTAGAAAGTCCAACCGGTATCAACACCACCACAGAGCATCGCATAAACGGCAAGTACTCCACCTAGCATATACAAATACCAACTAAGCAGATTCAGCCGCGGAAAGGCCAAATCTTTGGCCCCGATCATAATCGGAACGAGAAAATTACCCAACGTCGCGGGGATTGATGGGATCAGAAAGAAGAACAACATCACGATGCCGTGCATCGTAAACAATTTGTTGTAGGTGTCGGATGCTAGCAGATCGCCCTTGGGAGTGGCAAGCTCCAGTCGGACGAGAGCAGCAAACACCCCCCCCATGAAGAAGAAAAGCGTGATCGAAATAAGATACAACAACCCAATCC
>RGDT01000016.1 GCA_009918525.1 Planctomycetia bacterium | reverse complement strand
TCCTCCCAAGCGTAGTACCGCTCCGGTTGACTACCATGTAGCTGACCTCTCGTTGGCCGCGTGGGGTCGCAAAGAAATTGCCATCGCGGAAACCGAAATGCCCGGTCTGATGGCGATTCGCGAAGAGTACGCCAAAACCCAACCACTGAAGGGCGCTAGGATTACCGGCTCGCTGCATATGACGATTCAGACGGCTGTCCTCATCGAGACGCTTCAAGCGTTGGGGGCGGAAATTCGTTGGGCATCGTGTAACATTTTCAGCACGCAGGATCACGCCGCGGCCGCGATCGCTGCCGCCGGTACGCCCGTGTTCGCCTACAAGGGTGAATCCTTGGAAGAATACTGGGAGTTCACCCACAAGATTTTTGAGTGGCCGGACGCTCAAGGTTCCAACATGATTTTGGACGACGGCGGTGACGCCACGTTGCTCCTGCACTTGGGAGCCAAAGCTGAGCACGATCCCTCGGTTTTGGATAACCCCGGTAGCGAAGAAGAGCGAATTCTTTTCGCTTCAATCAAGAAACGCCTAGCCTCGATGCCGGGTTGGTATTCCACCAATCTGATGGGTATTCGTGGCGTCACCGAAGAAACGACTACCGGCGTTCATCGTCTCTACCAGATGCACGCTCGCGGTGATTTGAAATTCCCGGCGATCAACGTCAATGACTCCGTCACCAAAAGCAAATTCGATAACCTGTATGGTTGCCGTGAATCATTGGTGGACGGCATCAAGCGAGCCACTGACGTGATGATTGCCGGAAAGATTGCGGTCGTCTGTGGCTATGGCGATGTGGGTAAGGGATCGGCACAAGCTTTACGCGCGTTGTCGGCTCAAGTGTGGGTCACGGAAATCGATCCTATCTGTGCGCTGCAAGCTGCGATGGAAGGCTACCGCGTGGTCACGATGGATTACGCCGCCGACAAGGCTGATATCTTCGTGACAGCGACCGGCAACTACAAGGTGATTACTCACGATCACATGGCCAAGATGAAAGATCAGGCTATTGTGTGCAATATCGGCCACTTCGATAATGAGATCGACGTTGCCTCTCTGGAAAATTACCGATGGGAAGAGATCAAGCCACAGGTTGATCACGTTATTTTCCCGAATAACAAGCGAATCATACTCTTGGCCAAGGGCCGATTGGTTAATCTAGGCTGCGGCACGGGGCATCCGTCTTACGTGATGAGTTCCTCGTTCGCCAACCAGACTCTTGCCCAGATCGAATTGTGGTTGAACCACTCGAAGTACCCGGTGGGCGTCTACACGCTGCCCAAGCATCTCGACGAGCACGTGGCCCGACTGCAACTAAAGAAACTCAACGCTATGCTGACGGAATTATCCGATGAGCAGGCGAAGTATATTCACGTCAAAAAGGAAGGCCCGTACAAGACAGATAGCTATCGCTATTGATCGTTTCTTGTGCTGCATCTTCTCACTCGCTGACATGAGTTAGTTGCTGTAAACCCGACTGACCATAACCGCCGACAAAAGTCGGCGGTTACCCTTTCTCTCCCGCTAACTGATCCTTGTGTCGTCAATCCATATTCATTCGTCTGTTCTCCTTGGCTGGAATATATAACGATTGTCGCCTTTGTCACGAAGAGGATACCCATGAAACACGATTTGACTCGTCTCGACATTCCGCCTGATACCAGCCGTCGCGATTTCGTAGCTGCCGCGCTGGCTACTGGTTTCGCGTTGGCTGTGCAGCCTATCTCCGCTCAGACTATCACTACTGACACGACTGGTCTCGATGCAGGGGACGCTAAAATTCCGGTCGGCTCGGAGACCATACCCGGTTACTTTGCTCGGCCTAAAGGCGATGGTCCTTTTCCGGTCGTGCTAGTCGTTCAGGAAATTTTCGGCGTTCACGAGCATATCAAGGATATTTGTCGTCGTTTGGCGAAGCTCGGCTATCTCGCCGTTGCACCGGATCTGTATGTACGTCAGGGTGACACGTCCAAGATCAAGGAGTTCAAGGACATTTTCAAGGTTGTTGCCACCGTTCCCGATGTACAGGTGATGACCGATCTCGACGCCACTGCTGCCTGGGCCCGAAAGGATGGCAAGGGTGATGCCGGGAAATTGGCCATTACCGGCTTTTGCTGGGGGGGGCGAATTGTGTGGCTGTACTCGGCGCACAGTAAGGAACTCAAGGCAGGGGTCGCGTGGTATGGCCGTCTCGTCGGGGATGCCGACAAGTTACACCCCAAGCATCCTGTGGACAGCGTTGCCGATTTGAATGCTCCTGTTCTTGGTCTGTACGGTGCAGCGGACACCGGTATCCCTGTCAAGACTGTGGACCAGATGCGCGATGCGCTCAAGAAAGCGAAAAAACCGAGCGAAATCGAACTTTATCCCGAGACGCCTCACGGTTTCTACGCGGACTACCGGCCGAGTTATCGTAAGGACAAAGCCGAAGACGCCTGGAAAAAGATGTTGGCATGGTTCGAGAAGAATGGCGTTAAGTAGATCGCACTGCCGCGATAAAACGACGCATCTTTTCGGGACATTTTCGGCCCGGCGACGATTCCACGCCGCCGGCCACATCGACCGCGTAGGGACGCACGCAGCGGATGGCCTGTGCGACGTTATCCGGCGTTAGACCTCCGGCAAGGATAAGAGGGACGGCCGGCTTCCAGTCCGCCACTAAGTCCCACGGCGCGACGCGGCCTGTCCCTCCGTGTAGCCCTGCCGAATGACCGTCCACGAGAACGGCCATAGGCCGACATTTTGATAGGAACGAGTCGATGACCCTTAAATCGTCAACTGTTTTCGGCGCGAACGCCGGGATGTAGGCTCCGCTATACGGTATCAGATTGCCGTGCATTTGAACCGTGTGCATTCTGCCGACCATTTCCAGAAAGGAGCACGCCTCTTCGGGCGGGCGATTGACGAACACGCCCACCGCTTCGACAAAGGGGGGCAGATGTGCCAATAGTTCACTTGCTTGTTGCGTGGTCACATAACGCGGTGATTGCGGATAAAAATTAAAACCAACCGCATCCGCACCGGCATCGCAGGCAGCCGCGAGGTCTTCAGGATGGGTAAAGCCACAAATTTTGACGCGCGTAGTCATGATTCAATACACTCGATCCATTCACCTCACGAGAATCGCCGTCGCCGGTCAGCGAGGTTGTTCTAGAAGATAGTTCACCAGCCGACTGGCATCTTTGTTGACAAACGTTCCAAATTCTCTCATTCTCAGCACGACTGGTTCAGAGGTTTTCTTGATCCTAGCAAAGTGGCGTTTGACTGACACCTCGATTACTGCTTAGCCTTGACCCCCACCCTGCTGGCGGATTACCTTCTCCAAACGCCCGCGATGGAGTCCGCACGGATGCACCGAAACGATTACTTCGCCCTTATTGGCTTTGTTTTTCTCGTTTTCGGTTTGCCGCTCGCGCTGGATCGCATCCTCGGCAATCACGAAACAGTTCATTGCCAAAACATTCGCGAAATGATCGCTGATCGCGATTGGATCATTCCGCACTATGGCGGTCGACCCTGGCTGGAGCGTCCACCATTGCCTTTTTGGCTGACCATGCCGCTGGTTTCTATGCTGGGCGATCATTCGCGTGTCTATCGCCTGGCTAGTGTGTTAGCGGGGCTTCCGACAGTACTTCTTGTCGCGTGGATGGCCGGTTTATTTTTCGGACGTAACGCGGGCTTACTCGCCGGGTGCATCGTTACAACCATGCACGAATTTATTCGCTATGCCATCGCGCCCGAAGCCGATATTTTCGTCTGTTCGCTTGTTGCTATCGGGTTGGGGTTGTTCTGCCATCTGGAATTTCAGTGTCGTCCCGATGAGCGGGTTGCGTTCGTCGGCCCGCGGCCGTGGGCATTGTTGCTGTTGTTCGCGGTGCTGGGTCTGGGCAATCTGGTCAAAGGACTCTTTTTCACCGATCTTTTTATGATTGTGCCCATCGCCCTCTTCCTGTTGCTCGGCTCTGACCGATGGGGGCTCATTAAACGGTATGTTTGGTTGCCCGGATGGTTGACCTTTATCCTCGTGGCCACCAGTTGGGCTGTGAGTGCCTATCTGCGTTTGCCGGACGTTGTCGCGCTATGGGAATCGGATTATATGGGGCGGATTAGTGGCGGATACATGCGCGAGCCGTGGTGGTACTATCTGCCGCACCTGTTGCTGAACCTGGCACCATGGACGCCGTTGGCCTTCGTGGGTTTGTGGCTGACTCATGAAAAAGCCTGGAAGCAGGGGCGAAGCCCTGAGCGGTTCCTCTGGTTATGGGCGATCGTTCCGCTGATCGTTTTATCCATCCCCAAGGGTAAGCACCATCACTATCTGCTTTCCATCTGCGCTCCTTGGGCTATTCTCGCTTCGGTGGGCTTACTCCGCGCACGCGAGTGGCTGCAAGGCCAAGCCTGGCTGCAACGTCCCTATATTGCATTGACCCTCCTCATCGTCGCCCTTGAATCTGCCATTCTGATCGTCGGCCAGTCTTTACCGCGCGTACAGCCGTGGGTTCTAGGGTTATTGGTGGCTGTGCCGTCGTTCGTACTTCTGGGGTGGATAGCCTGTATTTTGCGCGACTCACGATGGAGCTTCGGACTCACGATCGGGCTCGTCGTCGCTGCTTGCTGGGGCAAAGAAATCGTCGATTGGCAAACCGCTCGTGGGCCACGCGGTGATTTGGCTTTCCTTAATGAGGTTAATCGAACCGTACCGACAAAGGAATCGGTTCTCGTTCTCGATAACTGGGGGCCACTCGATGCCAGTTGGTCACTTTATTATATGCAGGGCAGGGCACGTCTCCTGCACAACGCTACTTTCTTGAGAACTGCCAATCGTGAAGCCTTTGTCGTGACACGCGTCCGACAGTCCGAGGAACTACCCGCTTATGGCCGCGTCGAGGAGTTACTGAGGAGTGAAGTATCTCGGAATGAAAAGTCGCCAGCCGATCGGTTGGCGCTGTACCGAGTGACGTTGCACGACCATCTGGCCCGCTTCGAACGTCCCGTGCGAATCAGTCCCATGCAAGCCACGGGTCGGGCCGAGGGGCCCTATTTGAACTCTCGGGATTAGGTCGAAGGTGGTATGGTGTCTTCGCGGCACCCAATTGTCTTTTACGGAAAACGATAGGCAATCTGTGAATAAAGTGAGGATGCCATGCTCGAATTTCGTCGTGCAACAGATGCCGTAGCGCTGGCTGATTTTTTTGCGGCGATATGTGCGAATGAGGATGACCGCTTCTTTCATCCGCACCCATTCACCAGCGATGAAGCGCAGCGTCTATGTCGGTACGATGGACGTGATCTTTATCTCGTCGCAATAGATGGCCCGCGTGTTGTCGCCTATGGGTTATTGCGAGGTTGGGACGCGGGCTATGAAGTTCCGAGCTTGGGGATTGCCGTCCATCCAGCCGAACGCGGTAGCGGTGTTGCTCGTGCTTTTATGCACTTTCTGCACACGTGTGCCCGCCGAAATGGTTCGCCGCGCGTTCGTCTCAAAGTCTATCCCACGAACACGAGCGCTCTTACCCTGTACCAATCACTAGGGTATTGCTTTAACGAAAAAACCGCCGATGGTCAGCTGATCGGGGTGCTGGAACTCAACCGCCACTACCGGTTACAAGCTGGATAGCCTTGACCATGAGGACGTTTGCGACCATCACCACAAAAATGGACACGACCACTGCCCGCGTGGTCGCCTGTCCGACGCCTTCTGTGCCGCCGTTGGCCGTCAATCCCATCCAGCATCCGACCAGACCGACCAGATAGCCAAAAAAGATGGTCTTAAGCATGGCGGGAACGACCTGCGGAAGAACCAAGAGCCTAAGCGATTCGTTAAGATACTGTTGACCACCCATCGAACCGCCCATCACCTCGGCGACGAATCCCGCACCGATGGCCAAATAACAGATAAAAATGGCCAACAGAGGCAAAGCTAACATGCACGCCAGAACCCGCGGCACGACCAATTCCCGTATCGGACTTCGGCCCATTACTTCCAGAGCGTCGATTTGTTCCGTCAAACGCATCGCTCCTAGTTCTGCACCCAGACTTGCTCCACTGCGTCCCGCCGTGATCAACCCAGCCGTCATCGGGCCAAATTCCAGAACCACTGCCAACGCGAGAGCCTGCGGCAATACGGCGACGGCGTCAGGGGGTCCCCCGCGTCGCAATGCTTCGCGAAGGTGAATCCAAAACACCGTACCAATCACTAAGCCGGCAGTGGCAGCCAGCGGCAACCCGCCGATCAGAACGTGATGGAGCTGAACTCCCAGAGTCATGGGCCTAAGCAGAGCCGAAGGCAGTGCCACGGTGGTCCGCCAGGCGAAATGCAAGGCTTGCCCTAAATGCTCTAGGGCGTCCAACCTTGACATCCTCCTGATTGTAGCCCAAGGAATGCACGATTTGGCGAATCTCCTCAAGAGTAAGCGATGCATTCAGCGAATCGCGGAACATGCCACGTTGATGCTTGTTGGCCCCGGCTGCGTGGAGATCGACCAGACGGTTGAGCGTCTCAACATCTATCGGCCGCAACAGGTCGCGGACTAGGAGCCAGCCACCTGGGGCCAGCACGCGGACCATTTCCGCTATCACCTGACGAGGCTCGGGTATGTGATGAACGATGCTGTTACTCATCACAGCCGGGAAACTCTCACCAGCAAATGGTAACGATTGGGCGGGTGCAAGATGTAAATTGATTCGTACGGAGAAACCAGCCCGTTTAATGTTTTTCTCAGCCACAGCGAGCATATGCATTGCTGCATCGACGGCATCGACTATCGCGCCGGGATATTGTTGACACAGTTCGATGGGAATCTGTGCGGTTCCGGTGCCGATATCCAAAACCCGCCCGCCACGATAACCTTCCAAAAAATCGACCACAAAAAGACGATTGACGCCCGAATGATCCATGGAATCATAATCCGCCGCATCTTCCGGCGTGTCCATGAGTTCGGGTTCAAGTACGCGATCCAGAGGCTTTTTCATGGTGCGTTACGCCATTGCAAAATCAAGTTCTTCAACTACACGAGTATCGCGTTCGCGGCGGAACTCGTCGAGCAAATCGGCACGCAATTCTAGATCGTGCGGCCCGCGAAGATCCCACTCACGTAATACCGTGGAGGTGGCTGGATTCAACCCAGCGACGTGGTGTAGCCAGCTGATACCAGCATCCACCGTCAGATGTTGAGTTCGCGGATCCAACCAGGCGGCATGAGAGGCTAAACAGCCCATCGGCAAGGCTCGTGTGAAACAACCACTAATAAGCAAAGGGCTAGCCTTTTCGAGCAGCTCAATGAGGCGAGACAGGGCCGGTCGAGAGAGATTGGGTAGCCACGCTTCGCGTAACTCACAGCGAAACTCAGCGGATAGCACTGCCCACCTCCTAGCCTACCGTCAGACTGAAGACGCCATTGAGGGATAACCCTATAAGTCTATTATACGACATCCGTTATCCGTTGACCCTCTACGGTAATGCTGTCTCAAACGCGGCAATCAACAATGTTGGCTGATTCATCATGTCAAGTAGACTGGGTAGCTCACATAATAGCGGCAAATTCATATCTAAGTATGGGGCTTGGCTGTCTATATTATTGGGGATGATAGGCAAACCTTTGGCCTGCCATCCCGACAGCCCATTGCCAACCTGGCAGACCTTTCGACGTGTCTTCAGATGGTTTCGATTGTGTTAAAATTAATCTTATCAAGTACTTGCGTCTTTTTTAATCGCAAGGCACGACTATTGCATGAGTATTAAAACCATTGGCGAAGGTTTCACTACGGAGTTGAGCATGAATATCACGCCATTAGGCGACCGCGTCGTGGTCAAACGCGAAGAGGCCAACGAAAAAACCGCTGGCGGCATCCTCCTACCGGACACAGCCAAGAACAAACCGCAACGGGGCAAGGTTCTGTCTGTCGGGCCTGGTAAGATGAACAAAAAAGGCGAACATATCGCCCTAGATGTCAAAGTAGGCGACACCGTCCTCTTCACCAGTTGGGCTGGTGACGAGTTTAAGACGGCTGGTCGCGACGAAGTCTTGCTCATGCGGGTGGACGATATCCTTGCCGTTGTCTCCTGATCTCTCGCAAACCATCAACACTCCAGAAGAAGGGTTTTATTGTCATGGCAGCCAAGCAAATTGCATTCGACCAGGAAGCCCGAGAGGCTATGCGACGTGGCGTGAGCAAACTCGCCCGCGCCGTCAAGGTTACGCTCGGTCCTAAGGGCCGTAACGTCATTATCCAAAAGAGCTTTGGCTCACCGACCGTTACGAAGGACGGCGTGACCGTGGCCAAGGAGATTGACCTCGAAGACAAGTACGAGAACATGGGCGCTCGCATGGTTCGCGAAGTCGCCAGCAAGACGAGCGATGTCGCCGGCGATGGCACGACCACTGCGACAGTGCTGGCCGAGGCCATCTACAACGAAGGTCTCCGCGCTGTTGTGTCCGGTGTCAACCCCATGCTCATGAAACGCGGCATCGAAAAGGCCGTTGAGGATGTGGTTGCGAAGATTCACGGCATGAAAATCGACATCAAGTCGGAGCAAGACTTGGAGAACGTCGCCAGCGTTGCATCGAACAACGACCGTACCATCGGCAAGATCATCGCCGAGGCGATGGCTAAGGTCGGCAAAGACGGCGTCATCACCGTCGAAGAAGGTAAAAGCACTGTCACCGGCCACGAGTTCGTCGAAGGCATGCAATTCGACCGCGGCTACCTCAGCCCGTACTTTGTGACAGATGCTCAAAAGATGGAATGCGAGTTAGAAGACCCTTACATCCTTATCTATGAGAAGAAAATCAGTGCCAACAAGGACCTAGTGCCGGTCCTTGAGAAGGTTCTGAATCAGGGCAAGCCGATCTTGATCATCGCCGAGGAAGTCGAAGGCGAAGCGTTAGCGACTCTGGTTATCAACAAACTTCGTCAAACCTTCAAGTGCGCGGCCGTCAAGGCTCCTGGATATGGCGATCGTCGCAAGGCCATGCTGGAAGATATTGCCATTCTTACTGGTGGTCAGGCGATCTTTGAAGATCTGGGTATCACCCTGGAAAGCTTGCGTTTGGATCAACTCGGCCGCGCCAAGAAGGTAAAGATCGACAAGGATAACACGGTCGTCATCGAAGGCTACGGCAAGAAGGAACAGATCGGCGGACGTATTCAGGCGATCCAACGTGAGTTGGAGAAGAGCACCAGCGACTATGATCGCGAAAAGCTCAGCGAGCGGATTGCCAAGCTGTCTGGTGGCGTTGCCAAGATTAACGTTGGAGCCGCGACCGAGAGCGAGATGAAGGAAAAGAAGGCCCGCGTTGAAGACGCCATGCACGCGACCCGTGCGGCTAATCAGGAAGGTATTCTTCCCGGTGGTGGTGTTGCTTTGTTGCGTGCCAGCACCGGTTTGAAAGCTCCGGAGTCTCTCAGCCAGGATGAAAAGGTCGGCTACGATATCGTGTTACGAGCCTGCCGCGCCCCGATTCAGCAGATTGCCGAAAACGCCGGCCAGGATGGAGCCGTCGTGATGAACAACGTGCTGACCAACAGCACGCCAAACTACGGCTACGATGCTCGCGCAGACCGATATATCGACATGGTCAGCGAAGGCATCATCGACCCGACCAAGGTCGTACGCTCAGCTCTGCAAAACGCCGCCAGCGTTTCAACCTTGCTGCTCACTAGCGATGCCCTCGTTGCTGAGATGCCCAAGGAAGAGAAAAAGCCCGCAGGCGGCGGCGCTGACGAAATGTATTGATCGTTATTGACAGTTCGATGCTCATTTGAAGCCGCCGACATCTGTTGGCGGCTTCTGATTTTTTAACGGCCAATCACTTCTTCTGAGCGAAAAGCCAATCCATGAGTTTGGGATCGGAATAGGAAGCAGTCCACGAGTCGTGTTCTGCCTGGGGATACTCCGTGTATTTTGGCATGGCGCCCGCTTTTTTTAGAGCTTCTACCATTTCTCGCGAGCGTTGAACCACGACAACTTTATCCTTAGCACCGTGGAACACCCACACCGGTACCGGAGCGATCTTAGCCGCTTGACTTGGGTCGCCTCCGCCACAGATCGGAACACCGGCCGCAAATAATTCGGGATGACGCGCGATTAGATCCCAGGTTCCAAAGCCACCCATCGATAACCCAGTAACGTAAACTCGCTTGGGGTCAATCTTAAATTCCGCTTTTAACTCGGTGAGGATACCTAGCACTAACGCCAACGGTTCAGTCGGTTTTTCGGAAATCGGTGCTTTTGCGGACCAGTCGGCCCACCGCTTCGGATGCGACGGGCATTGCGGCACCAGCAGGAAGCAGGGATATTTCTTGCGGTTTTCGTCGGAAGCGAAATCTTTAATGCCGTGCTTGAGTTGCGCTTTGTTATCGTTGCCGCGTTCGCCCGCGCCATGCAGAAATATCACAATCGGGTACTGTTTGGTGCCGTCGTAGCCGTCCGGCTTCATCAGACGATAGGGAAGCATCGCCTTATCTTTGGTGAAAGTGCGTTTTTCGAGCAATTTCTCTAGGTCGGCCGCCCGACTTGAAGAGATGAGGCCCACAGCGGCCAGGATGGTCAGCAGAGAACGCATCGGCAAGGACTCCTTGGCAATAAGGGTTGTACATCGCTAGGATACCGGCCATGTCGTGGCCGGGGAGGGGCCGAATGAGTGAGAATTGCCGCTTGAGATGGTCTTGGCCCGAGGTGCTGGCTTGCTTTTTGGTTGGACTGGTAATGCCTAGTATGGCTTATCGGGTCTTGCAGGCCGTCGGTTTCTATGCTGCGCAGTATGGCACAGAGCGTGTGGCCGGTCTCAAGCCGGACACGCCCGATTCTTCGCGTTTCATGTTGTGGGCCGTGGTTATTGCGTTCCCTTTTCAACTGCTTAGCGTGTACGGCTTGCTTTGGCACACGAGTCGCGTGAAGCCATGGGAAATAGGTTTTCCCGGGCGAAATCTGAGGAAACAGTTACTTCAGGGATTAGGATTCGCCGTCATGCTGATTCCCGTCGTTTATGGGGTGAACTGGCTCACGCTCGAAGCCATACGATGGTTGGGCACCGAGCCGCAAGAACACGGGTTCACCAAACTTTATCGCGAAGGGTTAAGGCCTATCGAATGGTTGCTATTGCTTGTAGCTGCTATCGTGGTTGCGCCCGTTTGGGAAGAACTATTCTTTCGCGGATTGATTCAACCGCTCGTGACGGCTGAAGGATGGCAAACCCATTGGGGCGTAATGGGAGTAGGTATTGGCATTGCCTTTCTTCATGGGAGCGGGGCCGGTGTTGCGGCCGTGGTGACGACGGGATTATGGTGGGTGCTTCCCAGTCGATGGCGAGGGATATACGCTGGGGCGGTGTTGTTCGCATTCGTTCATTCGTCGGCGTGGCCAAGCCCAATTCCGCTGATGTTGCTAGCGTTGGGGCTCGGGCGATTAGCGTGCAATGGGCTAACCGGAGCGATCATGCTGCATGCAATGTTCAACGGAGTCGCCTGCGTCATGCTTGTCCGGACACCTCTTGTCGTTACTTTAAGCATGAGATATGTTTTCTAGTGGTGGAATAAGATTGTTTTCCATCGCCGGGAGTTGAAGTCATGCTCCGCGCTATCTCCTTATCCATAGTCATCCTTTTGACCATCTTGTTTTCCGTTGGTCCGTCTGTCCATGCTCAGAAGGCGAAGAAAGACAAGATGGACGGCGACGCCAACGGCGAAACGAAGAACACCGACAAGTTGGTAAAATCTGGCATCATCGTCGGCAAAGTGATGAACGTTTACGAAGACAAGCGGCGATTGCGTATTCAGGTTTCAATTCCGACTACCAAGATCAATCCGGGGGCGGGGACACAGATCGCGCAAGCTCAACAGCAGATGTTGCAAGCTCAACTTGCCATGCGGAATGCACGCGATCCCAATTCCGCGCTTCAAGCTCGGCAGCAATTGATGCAGGCAAACGCGCAAATGATGAAAGCACAGGCTCAGATGTACCAGACCGAAATGGTGAGCCAAGAACTGGAAGTACAAGCAATTGATGATGTTATCGTTCGCCTCGCCAATCCGAAAGAAGAATTCGACGAGAAAGGCCGTATTAAAAAATACTCCAAGGCCGAACTTAAGGAACTTCGCGGCGACGGCAAACTGCCTGGATATAAGGCAGAATTTAGCGACATTCAGGGCGAACAGGTCGTGCGAGTTACCACCGTTCGTAAAAAAGGTGAGCCGACCATGACGAAAACTGCCCCGACCCCGAAAAAGAAAAAAGGCAAAGACGACGAAGATCCGCCGGCTGTTGATGGTCTAGCCGATAAATTGTTACAAGTTTCTTTGATCGAAATACTTCGCGAGGCTCCCCTCAACAAATAATCGCTATGCAATCTCGCCCAGTCGTTGCCCCATCGAAAATCGATGGGGTTTTTTCACACCCATGGATTCCGATCGATGATTCCTCTTCTCACGGCTTTGGTTTTGGCCGCTCCGCCCAATATTATCCTTATCGTAGCCGACGACTTGGGCTACGGCGAACTGGGTTGTTATGGACAAAAGAAAATCCGTACTCCGAATCTAGATCGGATGGCCAAAGAGGGAATGCGTTTCACGCGCTTCTATTCCGGTTCGCCGGTTTGTGCCCCGTCGCGATGCACTCTAATGACGGGTAAACATACAGGACACGCCTGGATCCGTGATAATCGCGAGGCAAAACCCGAAGGACAAACTCCGCTTCCCCACAGTGAAATTACTCTGGCGGAACTCCTCAAAAAACAAGGCTATGCCACGGCCGCTATTGGTAAGTGGGGGCTAGGTCCGCCAGGCTCGTCCGGCGATCCGCTGAAACGCGGTTTCGACCACTTCTTCGGTTACAACTGTCAACGACATGCCCATAGTCACTACCCGACCTGGGTTTATCGCGATACGGAAACGATCAAACTTGAAAACGACGGCAAGACGGGTAAACAACACACCCAGGATCTTTTCGATATTGAGACGTTGAAGTTTGTCGAAATCAAACGGGAGCAGCCTTTTTTCCTTTATTTGCCTTTCATCATTCCTCACGTTGCTCTTCAGACTGATGATGCCTGGCTGGAGGAATACCGGGCGTTGAAATGGGACGATCCTCCTTACAAAGGAGGCAAAGGCTATCTACCCCACCCCACGCCCCGAGCCGCGTACGCGGCGATGGTTACGCGAATGGATCGAACGGTGGGTCGGTTGCTCGACAAGTTGAAGGAATTGAAACGCGACCGCGATACACTGGTGTTGTTCACCTCCGATAACGGGGCGACGCACGATGTTGGCGGAGCTGATACGGGTTTCTTCGATTCCGTGGCCGGACTCAACGGCCGAAAAGGTTCCGTTTATGAAGGAGGATTGCGTGTACCGTTGATCGCTTGGCAACCGGGCACAATCGAAGCCGGAAAAGTCAGTGACCACGTCGCCTACTTTCCTGATTTGTTGCCGACCATCATGGAATGGATCGGGCAACAGACGGCGACGCCGAAGGGGCTTGATGGGTTGAGTTTCGCACCGACACTACGTGGGAAAGAACAAAAGCCTCATGATTATCTGTTGTGGGAATTTCCCGGCTATGGCGGACAACAAGCGGTGATACAAGGCAAATGGAAAGGAATGCGACGTAATCTGAACAAAGGTAAAAATGAGTTTGAGCTGTACGATCTCAACGCCGATCCGATGGAAACGAAGAATGTCGCAGCAGTAAACTCAGAAGTCGTCAAGAGACTTGAGAAAATTCTCATCGAAGGACGAACCCCGTCGAAACTATTCCCGATCAAAGGTCTCAAGGAATCGCCATGATTAACAAGCCCGGCGAATGTGCTGTTTGAGTAACAACACATTCGCCGGACTTCATCAATCGAGCAACCGGAAGCCGACAGCTCAGCCCATGTTCATACTAAGTAGGAACTCGGCATTCGTTCGCGTCTTTCGCATCCGGCTCAACACCAGCTCCATTGCTTCCGTCGGGTGCATATCGGCTAGAACGCGCCGCAAGGCACGGATGCGTTCCAACTCGTCGGGATGGAGCAACATCTCTTCCTTTCGTGTACCGCTTCGGTTGATGTCGATAGCGGGCCATACTCGTTTGTCAACGAGACGACGGTCAAGATGAACTTCCATGTTGCCTGTGCCTTTGAATTCTTCAAAGATCACTTCATCCATGCGCGAACCAGTGTCGATCAGCGCGGTCGCCAAGATCGTCAGGCTACCGCCTTCCTCGACGTTACGGGCGGCTCCGAAAAATCGCTTCGGCTTTTGCATCGCGTTGCTATCCAAACCACCGGAAAGCAAACGGCCTCCGCTCGGTGCTTCCGTGTTGTGAGCGCGTGCCAATCTCGTGATACTATCGAGCAAGATCACCACATCTCGGCCGTCTTCGACCATGCGTTTGGCCTTTTCCAACGCGATTTCGCTGACGTGGACGTGCTGGCTGGATGGCTCGTCGAAGGTACTGGCCACAACTTCGGCCCCTGGCCCAGCCACTGTGCGTACCATGTCCGTCACTTCTTCCGGCCGTTCGTCGATCAACAGAACGATCAGGTAGCACTCAGGGTGGTTCTTTTTGATCGCTAAGGCCAACTTTTGCAGCATCACCGTTTTGCCGGTACGCGGGGGGGAAACGATTAGGCCACGTTGCCCCTTACCAATCGGAGTGAACAGATCGACGACGCGAGTCGTCGTCTCGTCGCCCGTCGTTTCCAACAACATACGTTTGTTCGGGTGGAGGGCTGTCAGATCGTCAAATGTCGTTGGACGTAGTTTCTCTTCAGGCGAATGGCCGTTGACACTTTCGACCTGCATAAGAGCGAAATTATCTTGGCCTTCGATGGGCAGACGAATCGGTCCTTCGACGACAAGACCGGTACGCAATCCTAGGCGTCGGATTTGGGACGGAGAAACGTAGATATCTTCCGGCGAAGCCAGGTAGTTATGAGCGGCACTACGGAGGAAACCGTAGCCATCTGGCAGGACTTCGAGAGTACCTGAACCACGGACGACCTCAGAGCGTTTGACCTGTTCGCGGACGATGGCAACGATCAGTTGCACGCGGGTCATGCCCGCATGTTCATGTACACCTTCCCGCTCGGCCATGGCGAAAAGCTTAGGCATTGCCAGACGATATAGGTCGTCGAGTCGCAAGCCTGGCGGACCAGTACGCGAACCGGTTGTGCCAATGGAGGGAGCCTGTGGAGCAGCGCTCGGAACGACTGGTGGCGGGGCAGTAGGCGCAGCCGGAGGAGGAGGAGCAACAGCGGGAGAAGTTGGCGCTGGCGCAACCGTTGTCGGTGTGGCATCACTGGGGGGTGGAGTGGTGGTTGTTGTTTTGCGAAGGAAACGGCGGCGCACCGGGCTGCCGGTATTGCCTTCGTCGCTGCGAGCGACGGTCATGAGGAGAACTCCCGGAAATGGAGAATAGCCCTAACCAATTCACACCCTCCATCGGTGTGTTGGTTGAGTTTAATCTCTTAAAATGTTTTTAAGTCACTAGAGGTTAATCCATTGCAGACTTCAGAAAAACCTGACCAATACCACCACCAAATTAGGGTTGGACTGCATCAGGTAGAGGAAAGTGAAGCCAGCGATTATCTCATGCCCTCATGGCATTCATTTACTGACATCATACACGACCAAGCTAAATTTTCCAGAGATTGTTTCGATTTTCTTCCTTCTTTCCTTTCTTGCTTTCATGCCTCGACGTTTTTTCCGCTTTTACCATTATTCCGCACCCTTTCATTTTTGGGTCGTATCCACTCCACGTGCTGCCTCGTAATCGGCCAACGATCGATAAAACTCCGCGGCTGCTTCGATTTCCAATAAACGAGCCTCCGCAGCAGTCAGTTCTCGCAGGTTGACTCGAAACTGATCGCTCTTTCCAATGTCGAACAAGCGACGTTCAGCCTCGGCCATATAGTCGGATTGGAGCCGATTGTCGCGACCACGACGGAGTAATTCATAAGCACGATCTAGGGCATTGGCCGCATCCTGAAGTTCAAGGCTAATTTGATCGCGGGCAAGTTGCTCCTCGGCAGCGATACGCAATAGCTCGGCCCGGGCTGATATCATGCGACCGCGGGCCTCACGTCGTTGCAGCGGAACATCGAATAATAGTGATACCTCTACACTCTGGCGATCCAGTTTGGAGGTGCTCGAAGGTGAGCGCTTACCAAATCCGACATCTTGCAGTCCGGCTATACCGACATTCATTCCCGGTAGGGCCTGATTCTCTGCCAGACGTATATCGACATTTACTTTATCGCGTGCCAATGACAGACGCTGAACCTCCGGCCTGGCGGTTAGCGCGGTCTGTAGGTCTTTCTTACGTTGGATCGCATCTGGGGCACCGACAGGAATCGTCAGCATCGGCAAAAGCGACAAAGTCGGGACAATCGGATTGCCAACCGCATCTCGATGATACAACGATAAAGCGAAACCTGCCTGCTGAAACAATCGCAATGCTGCAACCACACGGGCTTCACGATCCACGATCGAACGACGATTATCTTCTCGTTCAATTGGAGCGAGGTTCCCAGCGGCAACTCGTCTGCTTAATTGCTCATCTCGTCGTCGAGCTAGCTCCAGCACATCGCGAGCAATCAAGTACCGCTGTCCGGCTAGGACCCATGTCCAGTAGGCACGGCTGGCTGCTCGGGCTGCATCGATCCGTTGTCGTTGAATATTCGGCTCCGCTATCTGCCGGTCGATATCGGCTTTTTGGGCGGTGGCACGGAATCGATCCAATTCGCGATTGCGCAATAAAGGAAACAACGCACCTGCACGAAATTCGCCGCCCTCGGCCGTTTTGCGGTCCCCGTAATAGACCGGATAGGCTCCAGTACCCAAGCGGTAACCTGCAAAGAACGACGCGCCATTAAACGCGGTTTGTTGATCGACGAAAAAACTGTAGCGCTGGCTGTCGTAGGTGCCGTCCTGGCCGAACTCCTGAGAGCGGAGATTGAGATCGAACGCTCCCTGAGCGGTCATTTGGGCACCAGTAGCGATAAGGCGTTCCTGCTCGGCTGCACGGATGCGCGGGAAGTAAGCATCTACTGACGCCAGTACCTGTTCCAATTTTAATGGCGCGGCAGTCACCTCAATGCCTATGGTGCTACCGGCAGGTGGAAGCTGTCCCAGTGTCGGCGGAGTGCCCAAGGGCCGATCCGCCTTGTTAGCCTCCCGAGGATCGGGCAATACTTCGGGTGAACTAGGCCGAACCGGTGGCGCAACCGTTGCCGTTCCTAGAGGAGGCAAAGGCACGCCCTGGCCGAATGCGACATACAGAGCAATCAGGAGCGTCTTGCTCATTTCGGCACCTTCACCTTGGTAGGTTTCTTGGGAGACTCATCTTTATCCGCCATGACCGGCGGAAAAGCGTTGAAGCGTCGCCACAACTCGTATCCCAAAGAAACTTTTTCCAGCAACAACCAACCCTGAGCGCGTGATCCCTGCCTTAGAGCGAAGTCGCTGGGCCACGCCTTGTCGTTTTCATCGTGTTCGATCAGTACGCGGAATTTGCCTTTGCCGTCATCGTGGGCATCCACTGCCATAACCTTACCGCCGAAGGTCCCGACGGCGATGCTCGGCCACCCGACAAACTGGATGGCTGGGTAGCCCTCGAACTGGATGCGGGCCTCGATTGTCGAGCCGGTCTTTAGCTTTTGGCTGTAAAATTCGACCAGCTGAGGCGCATCGTTGCCCTCGACGAATAATTCAACGACCCGTTTACCTTCGCCAGTGACTTCTGGCGTGATGATCATGAGACGATCGCCCGCCTTTACGAATGAGCCACCGCTACTGGCATTCGCGACAATTCGGAAAACATTTCCATCCACTGGCGAAACCACTTCTTGCGTCGATTGCCGAGAGATGCGAATCTCTAGGTCCGCTAGTTCGCGTGCAGCCGTTTCGGCTTCGGCCTGAGCAGACTGAATCGAGGCTGTCGCTGATTGAATCGAGGCGTCGGCATCATTGCGTATTTTCTCACGATCGGCATCGGCGGCATCGACTCCAGCCTGGGCCGCTTTGACTGCATTGTTGGCTCGGCGTTCCTCGGCTTCTCGGGCTAATTGTGTTGCCTCGGCCTGTACGAAAACTAGTTGCGATGTCAGTCCTTCGGCTCGCATCTGTTTTTCCATCCGAAAGTTTACTTCGGCCACTTTCCGTTGCAAGGTTGCGATGCCATAAGCCTCTGTAGCTCCGCGAAGCGTTTCCCGTGCAACTTGGACGCGGTTTGCGGCTGCATCCAGAGCTTGTTGTTTAGAGCGTTTCAAGGCTTCGACTTGGGCCTTGAACGACGTTTCACGCTCACGCGCAGCCGTCTGTCGCCCCATAATCGCCCGTTTCTGTTCTGCCAGACGGCTGAGAATGTCGGGATCGGGGTCTTGAATCGATACGAGCCGTTGTCCAGCCTTTACCCGTTGGTTTTCGGTCACATACCACTTCGAAATACGCCCATCGACAGGGGCTTCGATATCCTGTTGTCGCTGTTCGGGATCGAAGGCGATCATGCGCCCCGAGGCGTAAAAATTTTGTTGCCAGGGCAGCACACTCAGTACGCCCGGGGTTATCAGCAACCCAAGCAGCAGCAGCCACGAGAGGAATCGCGCTGCATAGGGCGGATGCAGTAGCTTTGAGGCGTTGGACGCCGCCTTGGGTTTCGTGGTGTAGGTGTTCATCGTACAGCTCCGCTCGGTTGGATCACCCGTTGACAGGCAGCCATCACATCAGCTCGGGTGGTGGCTATTACCAACGTCCAGGGGGCATCAGGGGCAATCAACATCGCTAGGGTCCGGCGACACAACTCCGGCTCCATCCGGTCTAACAAATCATCCACCAGCAACAAACCCGGCTTTCCGGCAATCGCACGGGCTAGCATCAATCGATCGGCCTGCGAACCGGACAAAGGAGCACCACCGGTCACCAATCGTGTTTGTATTCCTTCGGGTAAACGCTCGACTTCCTCTAGGAGTTGGACAAGTTCCAGCGCTTGCCGTGCCTCGTTGAGCGTAACACACGATCGTCCCAGAGTGATATTGTCCAAGATTGATCCATCAAATACTTCGCACACTCCCGCGGCGGCCACTCTTTGGCGATAGGCATCAAGACTCAATTGGCGGGCGTCGATGCCGTCGAGGCGTATGACACCGCGATCGGGATCGCGGTCGGCCTGAAGTAAGGCCAGCAAGGTACTTTTGCCCGAACCGGGTGATCCGGTTAATGCGACGCGTTCACGTGGGTCGATACGAAAGGACGCTCTATTGACGCCTCCTCTGCCGCAATACGAAAACGAAAGGTCACGGACTTCCAGGGAGGCCGGTCCATCGACGTGTGGTTCCTGTCCTTCACAGCGTTCGGTTTCTAGATCGAGCAAATGCCCTAATTTGTCCACTGCTGACATGAGGTCATAATAACTCTCTATCGACTTCCCCAGCTTTATCAGTGAGCCGACCGTAACGGCGACGATGAGTTCAGCTGCGACGAGTTGACCGATGGTCAGCTCATTGCGAATGACGAGCCAACCACCCAACCCGAGAAGCGTGGCACTGGCGAGAGCTTGTAACATGATCCCGAAGACAATTTGGCGAAATAAAATCTGGAAGGAATCCTGACGTGCCAGCAAATAATCGACGGTCAAGCGGTCGGCCCGATCGCTAGCATAGGTTTGTGAGTCAACCGTTTTGAACGTATGCGGATGACGAATCAATTCTTCCATCCAGGCTGCGACAGCGTATTTGGCATAAGACTCGGTGATCTTGGCCTGAACCCCTCCATATCCCAACGCCCAGATGAGGAACATCAACGATATCAACAAAGCCAGATTAAACCCAAGTAGGTAAGGATGCCAAACCGCTAGCACGGCTAGACCAATCATGCCCTGAATGACGACGGCCAATCCATCCAACAATAAAACGGCTGCTGCTTTTTGCATGGTCAGCACATCGAAGAAACGGTTAACCAATTCCGGGCCATGATAACCGTCTAGCGCCTGCGTCTTCACCCGTGGCAAGCGATCCGCGAGATCACTGACGATTCGCACGAATAATCGGCGTTGAAAAAACTCGGCAAGATATTGACTCCAGGCTCTCATGGCACCAGCAAGCAACAGACAAATAAGCAAAATGACCGCTAGAACGATCACTTGCTGAGTCATGGCGGTGTTGCCCCCCTGCACACTTCCGACAAGCGCTTCGACCGTTATCGGAATGCTTAGGGCAAGCAAACCGATGCCCACTGAGAAGATGGCAATTACACTAATGTCTGGCCATTCGGGGCGAAGCAATTGCCACAATCGCTGGAAGGGCGTCAAATGGTGAGGCCGGGAATCTATGGGAACTGCATGGCCCTTGGTGTGGACCAGTGACAACGCCATGACAAATCCTCACGGTTATTAGGGTGAAAACCAACCGCACGGATCCTTTCTCATAAATCGACTAATCACTACGACTGTCATTAACAAGAAAACCGTTAAATTCGATAGCCACCCCGAGCGGTTGAACAGATGGTTTCAGTCGTCTATCTAGATTATACACCAGTCAATTAGTGCGAATCAAGTCTCGCGAATTTTTTATCGCTATTTTCATAGCGTATATAGTGCAAGCATGCTTAAGGTCATGGTTCTTCCATTTCGTGTCATACTTACGACAGGGTTTTCCGATTTATCTAATAGCATCGAATTTGCACGTTGTAGCTAAAATAGCAAAGGTAGAAGCTATGGCGATTTTCAGATTTCCAGGAGCAATAGCCCTCGCCCTGTTGGTGGGGGTGATTACCTTCAGCACTGCACGGGCCGAGGACAAGGACCTGCTCAAGAGGTTGGAAGCTCTTGAGAAGCAAAATGAGGAACTGAAAAAGAATCTGAAAAAAAACGTTGACTCCTATTTGAAAGAGAAAGACGACAAAAAAAAATTGGACGATGCAGCCAAGGCGAAAACCAAAGAGGACGAAGGTTTCGAGGTTGGCAAACAACTCGATGTCAAAGGAAAATGGACAAATAGCCAACTATGGTTCGAAACGGAAGATAAAGCCTTCCGACTTCACATCGGCGGTCGAGCGCAAATTGATGCGGTCTGGGTTCACGCTCCCAAAGACATGATGGTCGCGCCATCCATGGCCGGGATCGGTAAATTTGACGATGCCGTTAACTATCGTCGTGCTCGTGTTGCGATGGAAGGCACTTTGTGGGAGGTGTTCGACTTCAACTTCGAGTGGGATTTTTCCAACTCATTCCGATTCGTTCCCAGTGGGAATGTGTTACGCGATGCAGATAGCACGAATTCCCGAACCCTAAACAATCTCGTAGGTACATTGGCGGATCGGCAGAATGTTGCCAACACACCCGTGCCGACAGATTTATGGTTCCAGTGGTCTCAAATTCCATTTCTTGGAAATATCCGCGTCGGTAATCAAAAAGCCTGGATCAGCTTTGAGCATTTGACCAGCAGTCGTTGGCTTGATTTTATGGAGCGATCCACGGCCTTCGACGCCTTCATCGAGAACGGCAATAACGGCTTTCAGCCTGGTATAAGCGTGTTCAATTACTATTTCGATCAACGGATGCTTGTAGCGGCCGGGGTTTACAAATCTAACTTCCGCGACATATTTGGCTGGAACGTCGGCGACGGTGAGTATCAATTCACTGGCCGAGTTGCCGGCACACCAGTGAATGAAAACAATGGACGTTGTCTTGTCCATCTCGGACTGGGATACTCGCATTATGGTTCTGACGATGGTGGCATACGTTGGCGAGCCAGACCACAGCTCCGCAATGGTCCTGGGTTTTTGCACAACACGGTCGCTGTCATTCAGGCTCAGGCTCACAATCTCGATCTGATCAACCCTGAAATCGCTATCAACTACGGTCCCTTCAACCTTTCGGCTGAGTATTATTATGCTCAAGCGCGGATGCGTCCGGGGGATGCGTTTCAAATTGTTGGTAATCAAACTGGCTCGGTTCTACCCTCCGGCGGACGAGGCACCTTGGCTTACCAGGGTGGATATCTCACCCTCGGTTATTTCCTCACAGGAGATTACCGGCCGTATAACCAAAAGACGGCATCATGGGATCGACAATCGGTCAACGAGCCAGCCTTCGTAGTGGATGGTGATCACGGCCTACAGTTTGGTCGCGGTTCCGTTGAGGTTCTCGCCCGGTACAGTTGGCTCGACCTCGCTTCGCAAGGCGTTAACGGTGGTACCCTTCACAGCGGTACCTTCGGCATCAACTGGCAATTCAACCCCAACGCGAAATTACAGATTAACTACGACATTGGTTATCGTGATGCGACGCAGTACAGTTCGGTGATCGCAAACGGTAAAACGGTTGGTGGGTTGGTCACAGGCAACGGAAATAGTATCCGCGATGGAGTGTATCAGGGAATCGGTACACGTTTGGCGTTCGATTGGTAATGGCCGTCCCAAATCACTAAAGGAGAAGATATGATGCGTCCACAGGTATTATCTATACTCGCATTGGCAATAACTCTGACCTCGTATGGCAGCGATAAGGCTTGTCCCGAGGTCATACCTAGCAAAGTGTGTGTAGCCCAACTGCAAACGAAAACAATAACCAAGACACACTACAATACGAAATGTGTCGATATTTGTTTACCGCACTGTTCACTTTTGTCGTTTTGTGGCTGTGCAGCAGACTGCGGTCCATGTGGGAGGAACGCCCAAGTGCGAAAGCTGATCAAGCGATTCGTGAAAGAAGAAAAATGTGAGACGGTCTGCAAGCCTGTTGAAATCGCTCCGAGTTGTGCCACACCTGCTCAGCCAATTAGTGTGACGGTCCCTTCCACTCTTCCGGTGCCTTCACCAAAACGCCAATAATACGGTGTTAGATATCGCGTTGGGCAAAATACATCATACCAGTGATTGCAGTCACCGACGAGAGAAGGACGCAACCGACAATCAAGCGGGTCAGTCCTTCTCCATCATATTGGCCCTGAAGGATATACGGCAGGCTATTCAGCGCTCGATCGGGAGTCATGAATCGTGAAGGTAATAGGGATAGTAAGAATCCACCGCCGTATAAGAAACCCCATAGCACGCCGACAACGAGCAACGTACTGTTGCACATCGCGCTAACAGCCACACCACAAGTCACCACAGTCATTAATAACGCGGACGCCGTCCCCAGGGCGACCAGGCAACCGATCAGCGATAAGTCCTCATGCAGCGTCATCAACACACCGCCCAACATCGTGATGGCTAACACCCAAAAAGTGACAATCACACTAAATAATCGGCTGTGCCATTTTCCCAAAAAATACTGATGGCGACTAATGCCTCGACTGAGAACACTATCGGCCATCGTGCCGCGTTCCGAAGAAATCGTGCCGCCAGTGAGAACAACAACGAGCGACACCGAGGCTAACATGGTCCAGCGAAGCAATTCGGCAATCATTTTCGACGCAGGTTGTATGATACCGGCTTCGTTTGCCAATCCCATGCGGTAGATGATGTAGCCGACCGCTGCGAGTATAGAAAGCAGAACCCAGAAGCGATAGATCCAACTTTGTAGCGTTTGTTGCAAATCGGCCTGAAGGACGGCCCAATACGGCAACCAGCGGATAATAGCAACGGGTTTGGTGGTGGCGTCCATAACTCCCTCTGGCGGATTGCTTCTTTTGCGACCCACTCAGGCGGCTTCCTGTCGATAAATTCGGGCAAAGCCCCGTGATTCTTCCTGTTCAACAAGGTCGAGAAATGCCTGTTCTGTTTGCTGACCGACACTGCGAATGGCGACCAAGGCAACCTTGTGATCGTGTAGTACACTCAATGCAGCCGATAGCGTTGGAGCGATGACGGCCTCGTCATGAAGATAGACTTCCAGTTTTCGCTGCCGTAGCGTGACCACCTTGAACTCCGCGATGTTTTTTAACGCGGCGGTGGCCTTGGTGATGGATTTCTGATCCCCTTCCAGGTCCAGTTCGTAGTGATTACGACGCATTCGGCCTTTGAGATCTTGCAACGAGCCGCAGTAGATCAATTGACCATGACTCAGTACGGCAGCATGATTGCAAACCTCGTCAATGTCGCTGAGGTTATGGCTGCTGACAATCAGGGTCTTTTGAGCCGATAGCGTCTTGATGAGTTCGAGCATACTGCGACGCGCTTCGGGGTCCAGGCCATGCGTCGGCTCATCCCAGATGAGTAGATCGGGTTCGTTGATCAATGAGGTAGCCACCGCCAGACGGGCGGTCATGCCATTGGAAAAACCGTCAATTGGTGAGCCGGAGTGAGGCAGTAAGTCAACAGCCCGAATCAGAGAGGCCAAACGAGGTTTGCGTACTTCTTTGGGAAGACCAAACAGACGGGCCATATAGTCAAGATAGGTGATCGGGGTGAGGCCGCTGGGAAACTGGGGATTCGTCGGGATGTAACCGATGCGGCGGCGGAGATCGGCGGCGTTGGGAGTCATAGGCTTTCCGAAGACCTTGACCCAACCGGCAGTAGGGCGATGCAAACCAATCGCCAGACGTAACAGTGTGGTTTTCCCCGCTCCGTTGGATCCGAGGAGACCAAGGACACAGCCGGGTTCGATGCGTAACGACACGTCGTTGAGCGCAATCTGGCGGTTGTTATAAATCTTCGTCAGTTGCGAAGTCTCAACCACCAGTTCCGAGCTGCTCTCGGCCACGAGAGGCCCTCCCGATAGGAACCTTTTTCATGTCAGACAATACCCCGAGAGTGATCGAAATTCCTAGAGCAATTAGACGAGTGCCGTCACTAACGCATACGACTCTGATTCGTCGCTAACAGAGCCGGAAGGCGAGCGGAGTGTGTCAGCGCTCCGATGTGAAGGTAAATCGGGGAATTCATTGACATACCCCGCTCGCCT
>RGDT01000150.1 GCA_009918525.1 Planctomycetia bacterium | reverse complement strand
ATGGAGAATGAACCTTCGGGGTTGATCCCGAGGTTTTCGACTCGAAGCGTCGAATCAATGTCGCCCGTTTCGAACGTATACGAAGACAATGGCAGTAGCGCATGTCGCAGGCAAAACTTTTTGGCGTTGGCAATCTGCTCAATATTGACGACGAAATCGCTCGTATCGCTGTTTGGGTTGACACGATCGTGTGAGCAGATCGTGACCTTGTGCACGATTTCTGGCACCGTGGACGTCATGTTTCTTACAAGATGTGACCACTATTTTAAAACCGTTATAGGGTTTTAGAATAGGCGGGTGTAAACCAATTGTTGGTGTTTTTGGGTCTTCGACCCCGAATTCCACCAAGGCGTGCAGTATGCCGGGGCCCCGGCATGGTGATGGCCCAACCCGACGCGCTCATCAAGGTGGGAGCCGGCATGCAGTTTGCCCATCCATCGCAAGTGTTTCGATGGGACAAAGCTCTGAGGTTTGTTAATAGTGTGGTCGAGTGTAGTGAGGAAGAGCCAGACCCGATTCGTATCGATCTCGACATGGATGGGCTCAAGGCTGTGTGCCGTCATCTGTACAATAGTACCAACAAGGCCAACTCGGATGGTGTAGCTCTGATGCGCGAATATTTGCCGCAAATGTAAAAGCTCGGGCCTGTGGTGGCAAAAGTCCGCGCAAAGCAATCAATGCAATATCACGATCCCGATCGACGGCAATCACACGTCCAACGCCTGGTTGTCCTGGTCGTACTTCGTCGAGGCTAGCTCCCTTGGGTAACTCTGGGGGATACAACAACACGTCTTGGCCAGCAAAGCCTCCCGTGATTTTTGCAGACGTAACCAACAATCGGCTTTTCACATCTACGATGTACCCGGTCGATGCTACTTTGCCACCAAAACCACGCTGTGCCATCACCCAAACTGTACTCAACAGCATTGCCCTGTGCAGAAGTGTTTTATCTTCAGGGTTTATCCCTTCCCCAGTATCGGGTGCAGCAGCCAACTGCTCCACCAGTTGTTTGTCTTCCTTGCTCGGCTCGACCTTTTGCCGAAGTGCAGTAGCAAGGGAAGCAGCGTGAGTTCTGACATCACTTTCGCCTTCGCCCAGAGCCGAAATGGCAGCTATCCGAACTTCTAACGACTTATCTTTTGTGGCTATATCAACCAATGCTGGCCAAGCATCTTTAGCCGCTTTTCCCAATGCTCCCAATCCCACTGCTGCAAATCGTCTAACGAGTGCTTCATCATTTTTCAACAAAGCAATAACTTCAGCAACATCCTGCGGAACTGGTTTTTTAATATCCTGCAATGCTTTTCCTGAAGCACGCCGAACGTCAAATTCTTTATCGGTCAGGCGTTCTAATAGTGCAGGATATATACCAGGTTGACTACCGACTGCCCCCAGTGTCAGAGCAGCAACCGCGCGAACACGAACGTCGGCATCTTTAAGAACCTTGATTAAACCAGGAGTGGCTTCAGCAGCTTCCTGACCTAAAACTTGCAGAACCCGAAGACTGGCCATACGAACTTCCGCGTCCGCATCCTCAATGGTATCTTTCAGCTCGGGCATTGCCGGCAGTGCTTTACGACCAAGGTGGTACAGCTCACTGGCGACAAAGCGACGGACCCGAGCGACTTCATGCTTGAGCGATTGTCGGATGATGTCCATATCGGTTTCGCCCACAGGCCGCAAACCATTTCGTTTCTCGGCGGGAACATCGGGGTCATTCAGAGGGTGAACTTTCTCCAGGGTGGCTAGGGCAGAAGCGGCCACGAGATCATCTTTATCACCGATGGTAGCGATCAAACTTTCGAGAATCTTATCGCGCACTGGGCGACCTATTTTGCCCAAAGAATCGAGTGCTGAAAGGCGAACACGTTGTTGTTCATCTTTTAACGCGTTCAACAACACCCTCACGACTCCTTCTTTCTCAGCAGACGCCACATGAGGTATGGTTATGAGCGCGGCAGCTCGAATGTCAAACTCCTTGTCACCGCAAACGCTTAAAAGTTGGGGGAGAGCTTTGCCGTTACTTTGACCGCGTCGTTTCGGACCGTCTTCTTCCCCCATTTGTTTGAGACAGTGTAACGCATACAATTTTCCTTCGCGTCGGTTACCTTTAAGAGCCTCTTGAAGTACGTCAATGTCTTTAGCCTCTGGCCTGCCAATTTGATTGAGCGATGTCGCGATTTCTGTCGCAAGTGCTACGTCAGACGTACTCCACAGCCCCATAAGGGCCGGCACAGCTGGGCGAGCATAATGGACTCCTTTAGCATCCACTCCCATATTTCCAAGATCGCGAACAGCCTCGAGACGGACTTTGACATCGTCTTTGCTTAGGGCGGCCATCAGACGCGGTAAATCTTCCTTGCCAGGCTGATTTCCACCTCGCCCACCTAATCCTAGTTTGTCAATCGCTTCTTTGAAATCTGTATGTGTGGCTCCACCGTTTTGATTGGGTTTTAGTCCAGAAGCTATCCCTACCAATAGGCCCTTTGCGTTGACAACAGGTCCCCCATTGTCACCATTATCTCGTGAAGCATCATCGTCAATTTCTATTGATCTTATCTCAATCAATTGGCCTAAAAGCTCGCCACGACGTTTAGGATCAATTTTTGAAACTTTGGTCCGAATACCTTGCCATAGTTTTCCATCACCTTCAGCAACGGGTCCTATTGCACGAATCGCCATTACCCAATGATCACGGTTGGGCGCGCCGGTGGGTTCGGGCCTAATTGCTGGGACGCCGATTGCCGCGTTATCTAGCTGAATCAACGCCAAGTCGGCACTTTCAGCCTTTTTGATGATACGCCCAGCATAACCGTTTGTTTTGAGATAAGCTTTGGGATCATCAGTCAGATTGCCATCCGCATCATATAGTGGAAAATATACACGAACATTGATGGACTGCTTGAACATGTGATAACTCGTCAACACTAATTGATTAGTGGCATCGATCAACATACCGGTCGCTGATATCTGTTGGCCATCGGCAACAACCCACGCAGATGAGCGAACTACACTTTGGCGAACGAAATCTACATTCATTTCGGGAATTTTGGGTTCAATTGACTTTACAGGAGGATTTTTCTCCTCATCTTTTCTCGGCGGTTCTTGGATTTTCGGGTCGCCTTTAACGACCTTGTTATCTGTCGGTTTAGCATTATCTTGCCCTACAAACATCGCGACCAAGCCAATTGTGACCGCCACCACAGCAACTGCGATTACTGACAGTCCAATCATCATTCCAGTGTTGTTTTTCTTCGGCTTGGAAAATGATTGGTTTTCGGGTGGAAAGTCCTCGAAAGACTCTGGAGCAGGGCGAACTGTTGTTCGCACGGGCTCTATCGGCGGCGGAACCGACGAACTTGATGTTCTTGCTGGCAGCGGGGGAAGGGCAGCTATTGTTGTTTTTGCCACCGGTGCCACAGGAGGTAAAACCGGTGTGTTGGAAATCGTGGTCTTTGGGATGGTCGGCACCGCTTTGGGGCCCGAAGGAGGTAAAGGCACTGTCCCCGACGCAGCAGTTGGAGGTTGCATTGGCGAAGGCATAGGGGTGCCCCCACTTTTAGGGCTAGGCATCCGAACGGTTTCTTGGCAACCAGAGCAGATTACAGATTGTCCCGCTTGTTCCGGTCCGTATTCGATCGGCGTTTTGCAATGCGGGCAACGTGCTTTCAGGTTCATGCCGTATTCTCCTCAGTGGACGATTTTCACTCACGAAGATGGTAAAGCGGCACCCGATCGCGGGTCCACAACATCGAGTAACTGGCGACCCGTCAACTTGCGTGGCAGCATCCGCGGAGAACCATCAAACAACAACGCCTCAATCCAACCCTCTGGCTGCAAACCCAATCCCGGAATTATGGCTTCGGCTGCGTCCGGCGTCATTTGCATCGTCACATCGGCAGGGGCTGCCCACGGTACACCACCACGTTTCACAAACAATAACACCGTAGATGCGGTAGCTTTACCCAGGTCAACCATTTTGGGTTTGCGTGTAGCATCAAAGACGGCTTTTGAACCGACCGGTAAAACGAAAACTGTTTTGTTCTCCGCTTTCTCTGGTGGAAACGCAGGATGAGCATACGCCGGGAACATTCTCGCCGTTAATGCCTTATTCGGTCCTTCGTTCCATCCCTTGGTCCGGTCAAATTTGTCGTACAATTCCCTCCCCTCTATTCCGAGGTATGGCAAAATTTCCACTCTCCAACTGTACAGATGCTTTCCCTCTGGCGATGTGTACACCGCCTGTGGATAATGGCCATTTATTTCGTGAAAACGGACAAGAGCTGCCGAAATTTCTCGCATCACCCCGAATGTGGCGAGCGTTTCGAGTCCGTCCCATTTGATTTTTCCGAATATATCGCCGATCATCTGGGCTATTTTGTCAGCATCGAGAGTCCCCTCCAGCGTTGCACCCCCTGGCACCGGCTTGAACTGGATGCCGGTCGTTTTCTCGAGGGAATCCCCGATAACCGAACCAGGCTTAACGGCACCGAGTAATCCGCTTCCGATTTTGCTAAGCCCCCCGAAGATTCCTTCTTCTTTTTCGCCAACCGCGTTGGGAAAGCGTGCGGTAGCTAAAAGTCGTTTTTCGGGGGTTTGCTTCCCTTCAATCAAGACCGCGGCGGTTTTTGCAAACGCACCAGGTAACAATCCGACCGGATCTGGTGATGTGGCGATCACTAATTGTGATTTGCCACTTTCAACCACGGGAGCGGCGAACGCCAACGGGCCTTCCTTTAACCCCTCTGCCTGCGCGATAATAGCTCCGCGAACCGATGAACGATTGCCCGCTACGAACAATTGAGCCGAAGCCGGAAACAATGTGAGGGGATCGTCGCGCTCGTCGAACCCAGAGCGGCTGCTAACGAAATATGTCACGCCTTGGTGGGTTTCGGGTTTCCACTCTAACCCTCTGGCTGCACCGTTAAGCATGACCTTGAGCCGTTCGGAGTCTAACGGCGCGAAGGTTTTTAGCACTAACCATGTACCTTTGTCGTGAACAACGGCGGTTACGCGCTCATAGTCAATCATCTTCATGCCGAGGCTACGATTTAACTCAATCGCCTGAGCCTGGATACGTGGCGATAGGGATGCCCAGGCTTTTTGTACGGCCGGAGTTTCCCAGAGATCAGCTGCACGTACGGAAACAATCGAACGGGCATCCGGCGGCAAAAAGCCTGGTTCGGGACGTTTTTTGCTGAAATCTAGTAGCATTTCCGGACCGGGCCGCGTGACGATTTTTTCAGGGGATATTGGATCGATGGGCGCATTTAGCTCTTTCGCTCTAGGAAGATTGGGGCGAGACGGTGTAACAACCGGTGTATCCGACTTTGGGTTTACCACCCAGTAAGTGATGACAGCCGTACCAACCACTAAGAACAACAAAGCGCTGACGACTACCATCAACACCAAAGAGCTACTTCCCAAGGAACTAGGAGGTGTCGCAGGAATCTGCACATCAACTCCACAGGCAGAACAGGCGACACGTCCAACCCCGACAGGCAGGGGGGTATCACATCGAGGGCAACGAAAGCGGGTCATGACAAAGCCTCCGGGTAGGATGGTTCAGTCGTGTTTGACTTCGATTGAATAAAGACGGCTGTGCCCCGTGTCACTCCTTCCACCATATGACCCCAAGCCCACTTGTATGCGGTTTATGGTCGTAAGGTCGTTGATGAGGGCTGTGCTAGCTATATCGTCGTTCAAGAAAACACTAATGGTTTTATTTCTTCGGACAATTTTATACATAAAAGCATGATTGCGATTCATTTTCGCAGGACGGCGTTGTATATTATCGTTAATTTTCACGAAACCTTGCCAATCAATATTGACAGCTAGACGCGGGCCATCTCCCTCCATCACAACCATCAGTGAGGGATAAACAAATGCATCCCCAGAGATAGTAAAATCGCTTTTCAGGGCAGGTACTGAAGGCAAAATAGCCACTCCAATTCCTTGTCTCGCGAGCGTCGGCTCTAGACATGCACGTTTCATCTCGTCCGTGACTACGGCCACGTCGGTTCCTGTCCACCCCTCAGGCAATGCCTGATTCTCTTTGGCGGCCTTACCAAAGTTTTCACTAAACGGCTGAGACTTTTCTTGTTTATCGGCTTTGGCTTTCTCGGTTGGTTTGTCGCTCGGCTTCGATTCATCTATCGGCCAAAACAAATATATTAGTATTCCAAAAAACAACGCAACTCCAAACAAGACTATAGCAATTCCTAATCTATTGCCAGTTTTTTTGGACGTCGGCACAGCCGGTGGCAATATAGGCCGCGATAGCGTTATCGGTGTCTGAGATCGTGAAGCGGAACGCTGTTCCGGTTCTGGTATGGACGGAGGCACGACCAATACCGTTTTCTTGAGTTGCGGTGCAGGGATCGATGGTCGTTCAGGCCAGGGCATCGGAATACCACCGAGACTGACAGCGTCAGAATAGTTGACTGGAGTAGGAGTGTTGGAAGGAAGGCGTTGACCGTTAACAAAAGTGCCATTTCTACTGCGAAGGTCTTCCAAAAACCATTGGCCGCTCTCACGGGTGAGCCGACAGTGCCGCCCCGAGACTTCCGGCTGCGCCATCACAATATCACAGTCAGGGGCACGCCCGATAACCCATTGACGGACATCGCTCATGGTTGGTCTCATAGTTCGAGATTACTACCCATAATATATTATTGTTTCTTGGAACTTTGCCCTAGTATTGCCTTAAATTATCCTGACAATTCGTGTAGCCATACTCGACGATCGATGTGACATGAGAGCACCTTACGCCCATCCGATGACAAGGCTACCGCTGTCACGGCCGATTCGTCTTTGTGGCGATAAACTTCTTTGCAATTCTTGAGATTCCACACTATCACCTCTCCACCGCGCGAACCTACCACTACACGTTCAGCTATTGGAGCAATAGCAACGGCTTCGAGATTGGTGCCAAGATCTGAAATAACTGTCTGGGGCTTACCATCCTTCCAAATTCGCGCTGTTCGATCCGTGAGCGAGGTAGTGAATACGCGACCGTCGGGCGTAAAAGCAACGGCATCAATTGTTTCGTTGTGACCGACCCATGAACGACTACCACCTGTACGCCACTCCCACAATTTCAGAACTGGTCCATCGCCCATCGCCAGGGTAGCGCCGTCAGGTGAAAACATAAGGCATGATAAGGCCGTATTCACTGGTAAACTGTATGGTCTACGTGGCTTCAAATCGTACACAACCACTTTCGATGAGCCAATTAATCTCAAGAATTCCAATCGTCCAAACACTTCAACCATCGCTAGACAAGAATTGTCTGGAGAGAAAGCTAAACCTCGACCATATTCTACATTAGCAAAGTGATCATTGAGCGGTTTGCCATCAAGGTTCCAGAGTTTGATTGCCGGGATAGCCTTAAGTGCTGTTAGTCCCCCAGCAGCGAGACGACTACCATCAGGTGAAAGGGCAATGATGCCGGAGACATCGGGAAACACAGCAGGGGCAACCCACTCGTCCCAAGTGCGTTCGCGACAGTAATTGACAAGATCCCAGACTACCACGTCTCGTCCGCCGCTCTCCGACACGGCACGTCGCCCATCGGGGGTAATCTGAATAGATGAGCAATGGCCTTGGTGCTGTTCTGTCAGACGCTTTGGTCCTGTCATCACAGTCGATGTTGACTTGCCGGGCGACAACAGAGTTCTTATGGCCCCTATTGACACACCGCTAAGCACTACTCCGCCGGCCACAACTCCTGCGAACTTCAAAAACCTCCGTCGCGTCGTTGGCTCTGGCACGGCCACCAGATCGCCGAGCAAAGCACCCAGACAAGCACGCTCAAGACAGAATGGGGCTAAAGCTTTGGCAACCTGACCCGGAGTGCTGGGACGCAGTGCAGGGTCTTTCTGTGTTAATTGGTCGATTAGTGCAAGCAGAGCTGGAGCCACATCCAATCGTGACAGAGGCGGGAAGGTTCGCGATTGGTGAGCAACCATTTTTTCCATGTTGTTCATTCCAGCGAACGGAGGTTTTCCGGCGAGTAAAGCATACAGCGTCACTCCGAGTGCATAGATATCGGCGCGGATATCCACACTACGGGCATCACGCGCTTGCTCTGGGGCCATGTAATCTGGTGTACCCATAGCTGTACCGATGGAAGTGAGGTTATCATCGGGGGTGGGGTCACCGGTCAGACGAGCCAATCCCCAGTCGATGATAACGACGCGAGCATCAAGAGTATTTCGCCGAGCGAGCATCAAGTTTCCGGGCTTGATGTCGCGATGCACCAATCCCTTCTCATGAGCGTGTTGCAAACCCAAAGCCGCCTGCCGGACCAACTCGCAGGCGTCTGCGACGCTTAACCCCTTGTCTGGTTTGAAAAGTTTGTTGAGTGGCATTCCATCGAGATACTCCAGCACGAGATAGGGGCCATCTTCGTCGTTATTCGCATCTAAGGCACGGACAATGTGATCGTGTTCGAGTTGCCCGATCGCTCGTACTTCTCGCTGGAAACGTGCCCAAACTTGCTTTTCGATCTGTTGATCTTCGCTCAACGGACGTTTGACTGCTTGCAACGCTCCGAGGCGAGGATGACGCACCAGATAAACCACGCCTAGCCCGCCGCGCCCGATTTCGTGAACCAGTTCGCGGCCGGCGATCATCAACAGCGAACCTACCTGCCCCGGCGTTGTCCGAACCGGTAAGCGAGCGGCGGCTTCAAGCACCCGCTGCAGACCCGGCATCGGTGGCTCCGCAGCACCCTCAATGCGCAGGCAAGATAAAAACGAATCTAGCGGTTCGTTCAACCCCAAGAAGTCAGCCCGACAGTTTACGCACGAGCTGAGGTGATCTTCTATCTGCTCTAGTTCTGCGACACGCAAATCTCCAGCCAAGTAGGCGGCAAGTCGTGAGTTTCCTGGGTGAGGCGTGTCGGCCATTGGATCGTCTCCCGTTGCTCTTCAGTGGTTCAACGCAGGGATGGGACAGTTACGATCCACTCAGCCGAGCAGTTCGCAAAAGCGCTCCTCTAGCAAATCGCGTAAACGGCGAGACCAACGAGCTTTGTGTTTTCTGACAGCCTCGTGGCTCAGTCCCAATTCGTCGGCGGCTTGTTTTGATGTAAGACCATCAACAGCGGTACGATGAAAGGCGCGGAAGCCCACATCCGCACCATGAATTGAAACGCACTTACGAACGAGAAGTTGAATCGCTTCGCGTCGAAGATCGTCGGCCTCAGACGGATCTGACCGATCGGGCAATTGATCGGGAAGCGGGCCGGCAGAATCGCGCGAGCGATAATAATCTACAATACAATTTCGAGTTATCGTGTAAACCCATCCACGAAAAGACTGGCCGATTTCGTTGCGGCGAAAGTTCGGCATCGAGTTCCAGATGCGGACAAAGATTTCTTGAGCGATATCTTCGGCCTGCGAAGGGTCCACGCCAGCGCGTATACACCATCTCATGACAAATGGGCCGATCCAGTTCACGAGCTCGATCCAAGCATTTTCTTCCCGAATGCGAACTCGGGACAATAAACTGGAGTTCGTATCGTCACTTGCGCTATCCGTACCGGCCATGGGCAGCTCGCGTTACGGGACTAGAGTTTTTGACAAAGTTATTATGTTGATCGGTTGGACAATCGTCAATCTGCAGGCCCGTTAAGGCAGCCGAACTGCGTCGTCTTCTGGAGGAGAACAAATGTCTGCAGATGGAGAGGGACATCCTAACAAAGCTACGAACCTCTTCGGTCGGGAGTCGCCGTGATCTATGCCTTCCTCGACCAGCACACCGACACCTGGCCCGTTCGCCGCAAGCGTCAGCGACGG
>RGDT01000149.1 GCA_009918525.1 Planctomycetia bacterium | reverse complement strand
CCGTCACTCACGTTTCCGGCTCTGTGTCTCAACGCCGTCTGATAATGACTGAGCGGGGTGTTGACACACCCCGCTCGCCAGTCGTCACGCCGCCGTGGCCGTCTTCAACTGGTGGAAGTGTTCGGCAGGCATATTCATGGCGAGTTTAAGCGCGCCGACCGCACCGGCGAAGACGGCATCATACACACGCTTGACCTTCGCTCCGCCAAACTCCTTGAGTGCGTCCTCGATGACCCGATCCAACCCCTTGACCTGGCTGCCGCCACCGCCCAGCACGATGTTGTTGAGCAACCGCGTCTGGAACTCCGGGTCGAACCGCCCGATCAACTCCCGCAGCCCGTTGATGATCGGCGGCACCAACGTCTTGCAGGCGGCTTTCAGTTGCTCGGTCACGTCAAACTGTTGCGGACGACCATCAACAGGTAGCGTGACGATTGCTTTTTCGTTGACATCGTGGACGAAACCATACTTTTCCTTGATCTCGCGGGCCATGTTGATGGTCACGCGAGCCTGGGGATACTTCTGCTTGAGCAGTCCGAGGAACGTCTCGTCAATGAGATCACCACCCACGGGAACGGTGATCTGCTCTTCCTCCGTCGGGAAGGTGCCGTACACCGGGCAAATATCGAGCGTACCAGCCCCGATATCGACGACCAGCGTATCCGTGAGTCGATTCATGCCATAGGCAATCGAGAAAGGCTCGGAGATGATCATGACGCCGTCAAACGCAGATTGAGCGGCTTCGACGAGAACCTTTTTGTTCAGTACGGTGGCTCGGGACGGGGCACCGATCACACCATAGATCGGCGCGCCCTTGGTCGGACGAGTGAGCGATACGGCATGTTCGACGACCAACTTAGCCGCCTGCTTGTGAGCAGCAACCGCCGTGGCGTCCACCCCGGCCTCTTCGGCAGTGGTGTATTTGAGAACGCCCTTTTCAAAAGGACGAACAACATTGAGGGCCAACCGATGTTCGGCGAGATCTTTGCCGAAAACCACATCACGGCCTAGCATCGTGCGGGCGACGGCATCTTTAGGCCAACCGACAGCCGTGGGAATGACATCGCGGACGCCGGTGGACGAGGCAACGGACGTTTTGAACGTGCCCAGGTCCATACCGATGAAAACAGCTTTCGAGTCCATGAACCATACTCCCCTGAAAAAGCCGGCCCCTTGGCCGCGACTACAGTCATTCCTTTGCACCGGCAAACAATTGGTCGGCCGTTTCGACGGTCTGAAGAATATCAAGCGAGGGGGGGGTGACCTCATCCGCCCGGTCGTCTGTTTCCCGCTGAGGACCCAGGGGTAGTTCACTCTCGTTGGATGGCAACATGACGGGCTGTGCCGGTTCCGAAGTTTTGATTGCGTTGATGTCGGCACGGAGACGAAGGTTTTCCTCGAAGATGCGTTGTAGAAGCGCCTTTTCCTGTTGGAGACGTTCTAGTTCGCGTGCCTGTTGTTCTTCTTCATAGGTCGGGCCGAGTTCAAAGTGTTCACCGGTGAACTCCGGTTCCTTCTCTGCCAGGGGGGCAGTGTCGGCTAGTGTGGATGCGTCCAGCGACGAAGCGACTTCACTGAGAGCCGTAGTAGGATCGAGCGGTGCGGCGGGAGGCACGGCAGCAGGCGGCGCGGTCGGCAATGTCAAACCGAGCGGAAGGCCCCCATGGAACTCGACGCGAAGCTGGATACCGCTGCGACGAAGGACGTACGCCAGCAGCAATATCACCATAACCGGTGCGAACAGCGACACGGCAGCCACCGCGGCCAAGGGGATCCAGAAAGTAGGGGCAAAATCGGCCGGAGGCGGCGAAACCGCAGGAGGTTCATTGTGTACCACCACGGAAGGGACCGGGGACGGTTCATGAGTGTATCGAGGGACCGGCGGTTGCACCGCTACAAGCTGTAGGCCGCTCGTGGGAATCGGCGTGATAACGGAAGGATCCGGAGGACGTGAACTGTTACGGGTAGAATCAAGGCCCGCGCGAAACTGTCCGACGAGTCTGCCAGCCGTTCGGGCGACTTTGCTGAGGTCCTCGAGCATCGAGACAGGTTGAACCACGGCGGCAACCGGTTTCGGTGAAGGGCTGGCCAACGTGGCGACAGGTGCAGCAATGGTCGGAGGAGGAACAGACGCCTGAACCGCAGGACGACTAGGCGACGTCAGCGGCGGTAATGGAGCGCCCAGAGCCTCGACGGGTCCAGGAAATCGCGTTTCAGGCGGAGGCGAGAAGCGCGAGGTCGCGGGCGGAGGCGAAAATTCGCGAACACTGGGCCGAGGGCCATCAACTCGACGATTACCCTGCCAAATTTCCATCATAGGAGGAGGTGACTGACCCAATTCGAAGGGTGATTGAGCGAATGCAGTAGAGCCAGCAGTCCCCATAGAAAGGGTTAACACCCAGGCAACCAGTCTTCGGCGTGGCAACAGCCTGTAAAACAAAGTTACCATCCTACAACTCCTGGGCCGAATTTGGATCGCATGAACAATAATCAAAGATGAACTTGCCCTATTAATCGGCAATCTCGGCATATCTCTTAACAAAAAATATCAGTTAATCGTAAAAGACGGTATAAAAGTAATATCTGCAACAGATGGAGATAATGAACGGCTATCCACAACCTTGAGTCAAAACAGTTTAAACTAGGTCAAGCACACCAGATCAGGCAAAGCTGGATGGAAAACTAAAGACATGTCGAAGAGGCAAAACAGATGATTAAAGAAAGGACAGACGAAGGTACGGCTAAAACAGGATTGGAATCCCACATGTGGTTGGAAAGGAAAGGGAAAACCGGGAAAGCGAACGGGAAAAAGGCGATAGAGAGAGTACCTGGAAGACACAACCAGGACGCACTCCACATAACCCTGGGGTGAGGAATCACTCAGAACGTGCGAACCGTGTCAAGGAAACGTCGAGGATGAGACGCATGATCGCAGTGAAAAAGTTGTGGAACGAAGATAACGGTGCCGTTATCGCCACGGAATATCTGTTCGTGGTTACGATTCTTGTGATTGGTCTTGTCGTAGGATTAGCCGGACTAAGAGCCGCTATCAACGCCGAGTTGACCGAGCTAGCCAATGCTATCCTGGCTCTCAGCCAAGGATATACGGTTAACGGTTCTACGGGAACTGCCGGTTCAACGGACGGATCTCAAGCTATTGATACTCCTGGTTTTATTGATGGTGCCACGAGTACGGCGCCCGCGGCACCTTCGACCATCGATGTGCCTGTCCAATAACATTGTTTTCTTAGCCCAAATGGAAGCCGACGACACTTGATGTCGTCGGCTTTTGTTTTTTTCTATCGTTTATAGCCCATTTTTACTGTCTATTTCTGTTTATAACAGAAATGCGGATTAACTTAATTTCCCGAAAAGAACTTAATAAAACAAACATAGCAGTTATTGGAAATACGCTGGCATATCACCTTTTCCAAACCATCTAAATTACCCAATCAACCTTAAACGCCCTGCTTTTCTGGGTTAGATTTATCTCGGAAGGCCACTCATCGTAACTCCGGCAATCGGCGATTGTGCGGATCATTTTCGTCCGGCGTGTGCCGGGCATTACGGTAGTGGACAAAACCCAACAAGCGGGAGCTTAGATCATGGTAAAGTCGATTTGGACGAAGTTGTGGAACGATGACGGCGGCGCTTTGATTGCCACGGAATTTTTGTTCGTGGCCACGATTCTGGTTATCGGCATCGTTGTCGGCCTGTCGGCTGTTCGCAATGCCGTGAATGTTGAGTTGTCGGAATTGGCCAACGCCATTCTAGCCCTGAGCCAGGGCTATTCGGTTTCTGGCACGACCGGTTGCTGCGCTTCGACCGATGGATCGCAGGCTATTGACACCCCGGCTCTAGTGACCGAGCCGACTTGCGTTGCTCCCGCTATTCCGTCTGTTATCGACATTACTCCCTGCCAGTAATGACTTTGGATAAGCGAGGCAGCCTGTCTTAGGCTCCCTCGCTTCCTTTGCGAATCGATTTTTCTATTCGATCAGAGATTGCCGGTTGTGCCAGTAGGTCTGAATATGACGATCATTACGTCTGTTTCGGTTATACTGTCCCAGGTTCATGGCAAATTATTCTGATTAAGCAAATCGAATTGAATGGGCAGAATATAGGGATTAGGATCGTCGTTGACGTGATACCTCCACCATTATTTGTGAGGCTGGCTACATCCGTACGCGGTGTGCGGAAGCTATGGCCCCCGAGTGGAGGTTCCTCGACGGGAGTCTAAACCTAACCATGTTGCAAAAACTGTGGAATGATGACGGCGGCGCTCTGATTGCTATGGAGTATTTGTTTATCGCGACGATCTTAGTGATCGGAATTATCGTGGGGCTTTCCGGCGTCCGCGATGCTGTTGTTGTTGAACTAACTGAACTGGGCAACGCTATTCTAGCGTTGAGCCAGGGTTATTCGTTTTCCGGTCTTACCGGATGTTGCGCCTTCACGGATGGATCGCAAGCCATTGACACGCCCAGCTTACTTGTCACTCCTACATGTACCCCGCCCTTTGTGCCTTCTGTCATCGACGTTATTCCATGTCAGTGACTCGATTGGGCCGGTTGGTAGGGTAGTGACACTTTAACGACCGGCCATTATTGGCTGAGCTTCTCTTTTCGCTTGCTTTTTTCGCGTACAGGGTCCGATTGACAACCCTGTACGAAAGCAGAAAGAGTTGAGGAGCAATATACCATGCGATATTTTCCTGACCCGATTAGCGGGTGGTTGTTCCTTGGTGCTTTAACGATTGTGTTAGGCATCGCCTGCTACACTGATGAACTCTATACCAAAATACCTAAATGGTTAACACTTCCAGCCTTGGGTTTCGGTATTTTTTTTAGTGTTTTGCGTGGATTATTAATGGGTTTGAACGGGAAGTCCGTTTGGCTCCTTAGTAATCCTAGCCCTGCTATGGGCGCCTTAGATGGCTTAATATTCGCATTAGCCGGGCTTGTCACCGGATTCCTCATTTTTTTCGGCATTTGGATGTTAGGTGGTTGTGGCGGAGGTGATGTAAAACTTTTCGCCGCCGTTGGTGCGTGGCTTGGCCCGTATCTTTCGTACCTCGTCCTACTCTTGACCGTCATCCTCTTAGCTTTCTGCTTAGTGGCCATCATTGCATGGCGTGTCTTGAGTGGACGCTCACCGAAACCCGACACCACCGGTCGTCGCCGCGTTATCATTCGTTTCGCCCCTGTCGCTGCCCTAGCGGTGATGCTCGTCGCCTTGTGGACCTACCGATTCGATCTCGGATTCATCGACACCCATACAAACCAAAACACCGAGGCACGCAATGATCGCTAAGGGACGACGCCGTGCCGTGGCTGCCGTCGAACTGTTGTTCGTTCTTCCGGTCCTACTTACCGTTTTGCTGGGTACGGTCGAGCTATCGCTGTGGCTAACCGCACAACAAACGGTGAGCCTATCTTCACGTGAAGGGGCCAGGACGGCGGCCCTTGGTGGAGACAATACCGCCGTGCAGGACGCTGTCCGCTTGACCCTGGGCGACGCCCGATATGCTCAGGCTACGGTTGTAGCCTATCTGACCGATGATTCGGGTAATCCCGTTGACTCGGGTCAGCCCGTTAGTGTCGTGGTTCAACTGCCGGTTTCCTCGGTGGTTCCCGATCTGTTGGCGTTCACAGGATTGACTATCCGCAACCTTCAACTCGTGGGCCAAACGGTGATGCGCAAGGAGTGACATCCCTCCCCCGATATGACGTAGAGGAGTTTGCATCATGAGAGCAAGTACGATGTTCGCGATGACCCTGGCCCTCTTGTCGGGGTTGGGAGCTGTGGTTGCCGCCCGCTACGCTGGTTGGTTGGGCAAAGCTGAAGCACCTAAGGAAAAGGAAATTACGGTTCTGGCAGCTGCCCGCAACCTTTTTCCCGGCGACCTGATTGACGCCAGCTACGTGAAAACACGCCCCTTAAAACCTGAAGAACGCGAAGCCTACGAGAAAGATAAGACGTCGTTCCTCCCCGCCGTTCCCGCCGTCGTCAGTTTGCGCGTTGCTGCCAAGCCCGTCGAGGCTGATGCGCTTCTGCGTCGCCAGGACCTTCAAGAGATGATGAAGCCCGATCCTCTCAACATGCGGCTCTTGCCCAACATGCGAGCCGTCAACATTAGCGTCCCGAAAGAACAGTCGGCCGGTGGCCTGATCCAGGAAGGAGAGTGGGTTGACGTCTTCTTAACTACTTCGATCACAGCCGGAGAACGGGAAACAACCAGCACGGCCCCCCTGGCCACCGCTTTGCGGGTGATCGCCAAGCGTAACGCGTTGTGGCGGGTCCTGGCTCCTCTGCCGGACAATAAGCCAGTCAACTTCACGATCGAAGCGAACCCCTACCGGGCTGCTCTTATCGAGTTCGGCAAAAGTAAGGGAAACCTCACCCTAGTTCCGCTGTCTGCTTCGGAACAAAAATCCCTCGAAGAACGCCGAACGAAATTGCTGGCGGTCGGAAACGACAAACTATTGCCCGTGTCGTTCGGTCCCTTGGCCCCTGTGGAGATGGCCGAAGAAGAAGCCCGCATCGATTCCTTCACTCGTGGAGATGCACCCGTAGGTACGGCGGATCTGGTTCGCATTTATGGGCTATCGACGCCTCCGCCGCCTAGCGATCCCGTGATGATCGAGCGGTTCAACGGGTTGTCTCGTTCAGCCACGATGCGCTTCACCTCGGATGGCCAGTTTGTTGGTTTGCTGGACCCGAAAAAGGACATTCGCGCCGCAAGCAACACAACCTTGAAGTCTCAGATGGACCTGTCAGCCTTCCAGTTTTGCATCCCTGGCTGCGGCACCGCAAACAGTTCGTGCAAATCCTGCAAGAAAAAATAGCTGGCAAGCGGGGTATGTCAACAACCCTGTTAGGCCGTCACTTACGCTTCAGGCTCTGATCCTGCGACCAAAGTTAAATCAGAGCCGGAAACGGTAGCGACGGCTTTTTTGCTGAATCCGTCACTACCGTTTTCGGCTCTGGTAAGGAGTTGTGACATGATTAGCTCCCAACGCGACGGCTATGTCAGCATCTACGCCCTCTTCTCGCTCTCGTCCCTGTTGGCCGCTCTCGCTCTGGCTGTCAATGCGGGCTGGTTGGGTACAGGTCGTGTCGAACTCCAATCCGCTGCCGATGCAGCAGCCCTGGCTGCTGCTTCTAACCTGATCAACGATGAATGGTTACGTTTGGGAAGCCCCGATGCCGATTCGGTACTGACGGCTGCCAGGAACGCTTCGATCGAGTATGCCGGACGTAACCGTGCCCTCGGTCGTGTTGTCGTGCAGACCACCGACGATGTGTACATCGGGGCCTACGATGCCAACGGTGTTATTGTTCCCGTGGATGACTCACCTACCTTGGACGAAGCTGACGTCACCTCGGTCCTGGCTACCCGTTATCGTTCTCGCGGAGAAGGTGTGCCCATCCTGCTAGGCCCCCTGGTTCTCATCCCCGAAGTCGATCTACAGGCGGTCGCTCAGGCTCGCCTCGACCGCGATGTGATCGGTTTCCGTGCTCTAGACAACCAGTCTATTCCGATGGTACCGCTTGGCATCCTTTCCGATCCGACAGCCTTCAACGTACTCTCCTGGGAATATTTAATTGTCAATCGAAACGGCACCGACTCCTTTTCCTTCTCGCCTGGGGGCTTCGTCACGGGAAGCGACGGCATTCAGGAGATAGATATTTCACTACCTTTGTCTCCAACGGGAGTAGTAACGGACGGGAACGGAACCCTTCTTCAACTGGGTGCCGGTAACCCGTATGCCCAGGTGACGGCTGGGGTTTCGGCTGGTGACCTGCTAGAAACAAACAAGCGACTCCTACTCGATCCGGCGACGAATCTGCTCCCCGTCACCGCAAGCGTGGGACCGGCTCCATCAAGTACCAATTACAACACATTGGTAGAAAATCTTAACACGCTGAGGCTGGCTGGTTCCGTGCGTATCTTCCCGCTCGTGCAAAATAACAGCCATATCAACGCTTTTGTCGCAGCCCGCATCGTCCAAATTACCGAAAATACAGGAGGGCCGCTCGTCGTGAGGCTACAACCTGCCATGATGGCCGCGCCTCTGGCGATTACAGATTCCGCCAGGCGCGATAGTGCTCACCTGCTTCCTAGTCCTTATCTCGCCAAAGTGCGTTTGGCTCGCTAACGGACTGATGAGAATTGGTCACGGCCGATTCAGAGCCGAAAACATTGGTGACGATTCAGAGCCGAAAACGATAGTGAAGGTTCAGGAACGAGTGCGTCGCGTTGATGATGCCTTATTCGCCGACGGGTGTCGGCAGTTCCACACAGAAGACAGAGGATTTCATTCCTCTGATCGTCAGGTTTCTGGTACCACGGAGGTTCCGCCATGAAGCCGTCACCGGCTCCGCCATCCGCGCCGACCCTAAGCCCAGCCCGGATGCAGCAAGTTAAGGCCGAGATTCATCGACAAATCGTGTCCGTGATCGACCTGTCAGGCTTGACCGGATGGTCGAGTGATCGGTTGCGCCAGGAAGTACAGGCTCTCGCCGTGAAACTGTCTCGGGGCCTGCCTGAAAAACTGCGCGATGCCGAACGTGATAGCCTGGTCGGCGAAGTGATGGCCGAAGTCTTTGGGCTGGGGCCGCTCGAACAGTTGATGAAAGATCCCACCATCAGCGATATTCTGGTCAACGGACCCCAACTCGTGTACGTCGAACGCCTAGGACGGCTGGAACCGACGGGGGTGACATTCAAGGACAATTCCCATTTGACTCAGGTGATACAACGTATCGCCTCTCAGGTCGGTCGGCGGATCGACGAATCGATGCCGATGGTCGATGCCCGTCTGCCGGACGGCAGCCGCGTCAACGCCATCCTGCCGCCGTTGTCACTGGATGGCCCGATGTTGTCCATCCGTCGGTTCGGCGTGCGCTTGGGCGAAGGGCAATTGCTCGCCAACGGAACGCTCACTTCGGAAATGATCTGCCTGCTAGAGGCTGCGGTTTCCTCTCGTATCAATATCCTCATCTCCGGCGGTACCGGTTCGGGTAAAACGACGCTGCTTAATGTGCTGTCGGCCTACATCCCGACTGATGAACGACTGGTATCCATCGAAGATGCGGCCGAGTTGTCCTTGCGTCAGCCGCATGTTGTGAGGTTAGAAACGCGCCTGCCTAACCTGGAAGGCGCAGGGGCGGTGAGCCAACGGGACCTGGTGCGTAACAGCCTGCGTATGCGTCCCGACCGCATTATCGTCGGCGAAGTTCGCGGCCCGGAAGCGCTGGACATGCTCCAGGCCATGAACACCGGCCACGAAGGATCGCTCACTACTGTCCACGCCAACGACACACGCGATGCCCTGTCCCGTCTGGAGATGATGGTGACCATGGCCGGGTTCGAGGTACCGTTGCCGGTTATCCGCAAGTATGTGTCCAGTGCGTTGACCTTGCTGGTTCATGTGAACCGTATGAAGGGCGGAGCGCGAAAAGTCTCGCGTATTACTGAACTGGTCGGGCTTAAGGGCGGCAAACGCTACGTCGTTCGCGACTTGTTCGAGTTCCGCCAAACGGGAATTGAGGACGGACAAGCCGTCGGCACCTTCCACGCCACTGGCCACGTTCCGACTTTCCTCGAACGCCTGTACTCCTACGGCATCGACCTGCCCTCCGAGCTGTTCACCCAGCGGCAACTGACGACACCGCTACCAGTCGGTTCCAGCGGAAGCATGGCGAGCATCGACGTATTACTACTCAGGAGATTTCGTCGTTCATGACTCTGGTAAACTGTACACGTGCACGTCTGCTGGGACATCTGCGTCAAGTGGTGGGCCAACAGGAATAGGCACGGCAATCACTGACGGGACAGCAAAGTGGGATTACGTTGCCGCTTCAGACTCCACGAACACTTACCGATGGAGGCTGACTCAGGCTG
>RGDT01000148.1 GCA_009918525.1 Planctomycetia bacterium | reverse complement strand
ACCGGTCTTGAAACGCTGGATAAGGCGATCCAGAACACCTCGCGAATCCGGCCCTCGATCGACATAGTCACCCAGAGTGATAATAGAATCCTGCGATGTCGGAGCGACAGCCTCCAGCAACGTGTCAAATATGGCAGAAAAACCGTGTATATCGCCGATAACGAGTGTTCGCATTAGGAGCCTCCCTTCAAAGCCAGGGCCAATTCCGCCGCGAGACGAGCATTGGCGACAATTAAATCTTCGTTGGCTCGTAACGTCGCCCCTTCGCTACGTTCAGCCAGTCTTCGCAACAAAAACGGCGTGCGAGCTGCCCCGCTAATCCCCTGCTCATGTGCTTCTGTTTCGGCTGCGTTAATATGCCGCGCTAGCTCGTCGGCGTCCAGACCGGCGTCAATCGGCCGAGCGATCACGATACCACCACCGTTCAGGTTCCAGTGAGACCGGACCAAGCGAGCGAGAGCATCCAGATCGTCGATGCGAGTGGACACAGGCAACCCGCTACAACGGACGTAAAACGCGGGGAATGTGTCGGTGCCATAACCGACGACCGGTACGCCAAGAGTTTCCAGCACTTCGAGCGTAGCGGGAAGATCGAGGATACTCTTTGCACCCGAACAGACCACCGCGACAGGTGTACGACTAAGTTCATAAAGATCGGCTGATACATCAGGAGGCGACCCCGGATGGACGCCTCCAATGCCGCCCGTCGCGAAAACGCTCAAGCCGGCGTGATGGGCGAGGAGCATCGTCGCCGAAACGGTCGTGGCAGCCCATAGCCCTTTGGCGAGTACCGATGCCAGATCGCGCCGACTGGCCTTACAAACGTTATCGCTCTGAGCCAAATAGAGCAATTCGTTGTCATCCAGACCGACGGTAGGCACCCCGCGAACGACAGCAATGGTTGCCGGCATGGCCCCTTGATCGTGAATAACATGTTCGGCCCGGCGAGCGGTTTGCAGGTTGATCGGCCAAGGTAGGCCATGAGAAATAAGTGTCGATTCCAGGGCCACAACAGGTTTACCCTTCTGCAAAGCGGCTGCAATATGGGGCCGAATATCGATCATGCACATTCCTTGGATAGTAGGTATGGCTGCGTCCGGAAGAAAACTACCGCTTATCCCCCCACCTTAACAAAAATTCGACAAATCGGGTCCGATTCGCATTGCGCCTGGCGAAGCAGTTCCATAGAATATTATATTCGCACCACTTGCCTCTGTATGCAAAGACGGATTACCGATTATGGAACGCCTTAATAAATTCCTGGCACATGCCGGCCTTGGCTCGCGGCGTCATTGTGATGACCTCATCGCATCTGGCCGAATCCGCGTCGATGGCGTGGTATCGCGCGAAATGGGCGCACGTATTGACCCGCAAACCGCACGGGTCGAGATGGACGGCCAGCCCGTTCGGGCCGAACGGAACGTCTATTGGCTAGTTTATAAGCCGATCGGTACGCTTTGCACCAACCACGATCCTGAAGGTCGGCCGCGTGCGATTGACCTGGTTCCGCATGTCGGCGAACGGGTCTACACCGTCGGCCGACTCGATGAGGATAGCGAGGGTTTGCTTCTTTTGACCAACGATGGAGACCTGGCGTTCAAATTGATGCACCCAAGGTTTGGTATTTCAAAAACTTATCTCGTTCAAGTAGCCGGCAAACCATCTAATGAGGATCTGCAAAAATTGCTCGAAGGTGTGTGGTTAAGCGATGGACACGTCAAGGCACGCCGTGTCAAGCGCTTAAAATCGCAGGGCGAATCGACTTGGTTGGAGATTGTATTAACCGAAGGCAAGAATCGCGAAATTCGCCGCATGTTGGCCAAACTAGACCACAAGGTAATGCGGCTGAAGCGGATAGCCTTGGGACCGATCAAACTCGATCGGTTGCGGAAGGGAAAATGTCGAAAGCTGAAGCCCGAGGAGGTTGAGCTATTGCGGAAGACGCTCAATCGTCCACCACGCGCCGATCATCCGCCCGGTGGTCCGGCCTTGGTAGAATCTCGGAAAACGCCAAGCGTTCGTCCGCCTCGACCGGAGTCGCGTCGGGAGAGTCGCAAACCGGAAGGCCCGTTTCATGGTCGGAGGCACCCTCTGTGAGCGGCATCGTACAACTCGCCGCGCCCGTGATTGAAAATGTGCGCTTGGCGCGTGACACGTATCGGGTTCGCCTCCAGGCTCCTGCTTTAGCTGCATCCATCCGTCCAGGGCAATTCGTGATGCTACGATTACCCGATCGTAGCGATCCTTTGTTGGGGCGACCATTTGCCTTGTATGACACCGCTCAGGACGCCATCGACGTGGTTTACCTCGTTGTAGGCAAGATGACTTCACGTCTGTCGAATTTTCGCGCTGGCGACAAGGTGGAAATGTGGGGGCCTCTCGGCAATGGCTTCAACGACCTAAGTGGTCATGTCGGCCTCGTCGCCGGGGGGATCGGCCAGACGCCTTTTCTGGCCTACATTCGTCATCTGTTAGGCACTCGCGGCTATGGAGGACAAACACCCCAACGCAAAGCCGAAAGGGTCAGTTTGTACTACGGGGTGCGGACGGCCGACCTCGCGGCCGGAATAGATGACTTTCGTAATGCCGGGGCGGAGGTTCACGTTGCCAGTGACGATGGTAGCTTAGGCTACCGAGGCTACGTCACTCAATTACTCGCCGAAAAAGAATTACCCAATCATCTAGTAGGCTGCGGCCCGGAGCCGATGTTACACGCCTTGAGTCGATTGGCCAAAGCCCAGAGCGTTCCTTGTGACGTATCGCTAGAAACACCAATGGCTTGCGGCGTGGGTATCTGCTTTAGTTGCGTGGTAAAAGTGAAGACAGGAGATACCTGGGACTATAAGCGATGTTGCGTAGATGGGCCGATCTTTGACGCGGGCAAACTCGTCTGGGAATAAAGAAAGGGGATCGGGTAAGATTGGGCACTTCTCAGGAGAGGCGAACCATGCGACGGATTGCGGTAATCAATCAAAAGGGCGGAGTGGGTAAGACAACGACGACCGTGAACCTGGCCGCCGCCTTGGCGATGCGGGGTAAGCGGGTCTGCGTGATCGACCTCGACCCTCAGGCGCACGCTACGACCCATCTCGGCATCGAGCCCGATGGAAAAATGCCCTCGATGTACGATGTTCTCGTGAATAATCGTCCGCTGGCCAACGCTCGACGACAGGTAGCCGACAACCTCTGGATTGTACCAAGCGATATTGATCTGGCCGCCGCCGAAATGGAATTAACCGGAGTGGTCGGCCGTGAAGTGATATTGCGAGATGCGCTCATCAACGACGAGTCGTTCGACTTCCTGTTGATGGATTGCGGCCCCTCTCTGGGTGTGCTGACGCTCAATGCTCTGTCCGCGTGCAACGAAGTCTTCATACCGCTACAACCTCACTTCCTAGCTTTGCACGGTATGGGTAAACTGCTGGAAACGACAGGACTGGTCGCTCGCCGCATCAATCCCTCGTTGAAAGTGACGGGCATCGTACTTTGCCTTTATGAGGCGAATGCCCGTCTGAGCCGAGACGTTACCGACGACATGACCAGCTTCTTCGACAAAGCGCGAGGTGGTAATACCCCCTGGGCCAATGCCCAAATCTTTAATTCCCGCATCCGCCGGAATGTGAAGTTGGCCGAGTGTCCGAGTTTCGGAAAGTCGATATTCGCCTATGCACCGACCAGTAACGGTGCGGGTGATTATCTGGATTTAGCCCGCGAGGTACTGGGTGAAGCCCAACCGTTGGTCGTTGCAACACGAGTGAGTGTTGATGAATCCGGCACTGTCACCGAATTGCCTCCAAAGCTGCCGGTGTCATCAGACCGCAGCATGCAGCGGTTTTGGGCACGAGAGGAGAAACGCCCCTCTCCCACTAGCCCCCCCTCGCCCCCAACGATGGCAGGATTGGGATGAGTAAGATCCGTATTGCGTCTCCGCAGGAAAAAGTGGAACTCGACAGGGGCCGACTGCGCGAGGCAGCGCGGGCGGTCCTGGAAGGCGAGGCGATTCGCGAGTATGAGATTAGCCTTGCGTTCGTCGATGATTCGACCATTCATCGGCTCAATAAGCAGTATCTAAACCACGACGAACCAACGGATGTCCTCAGTTTTCCCCTCAGCGGGCCAAAAGCCAAAAAACTCGAAGGCGAGCTTATTCTCGGTGCCGAGGTCGCTGCACGTCAAGCGGGCGAACGCGGGCACGATGTGCAGGCCGAACTGATTCTTTACGTGATTCACGGTCTGTTGCATCTGTGCGGCTACGACGATCTAGATGACACTGCAGCTGCAACGATGCGCGAACGCGAACGGCACTATCTCGAGGTGCTAGGCTTGCCGGACATCGCACCCCGCGAAGAGATGGGCGAGCGGGGCGTGTAAACGCCCCGGTTCGTCAGGAGAGCGGGGTGTATAAATGCCCCGGAAAACCGGGGCGTTCTCACACCCCCGCTCGCCCAAGATTTAGGGGCATTGATACGCCCCGCTCGCCCATCGCTGCCCCACAGAATCACATAAGGGAGCATCGATATGGCTACCGAAAAGGTCAAGGCTTTGGTCCTGCGAACCACAGACTGGAGCGAGACAAGCCGAATCGCCACTCTTTTTTCCCGGGAACGAGGAAAGCTGCGCGGGTTAGCGAAAGGTGGTCGGCGACTCAAAAGTAGCTTTGACAACGGGCTTGACTTGCTCACGCTCTGCGATATGGTTCTCATCCGCAAAACGACGGGCGGACTGGATTTGTTAACCGAAGCCGTTGTCGTCCGTCGGTTTCCTCGGTTGCATCGCGAACTCTCGGCGTTATACGCGGGCTACTATGTTGCGGAGTTACTCGCCGACTGGACCGAAGAGCTTGACCCGCATCCGGCCCTGTTCGACGAGGCACTCGAAGCGCTCGAAGATCTGGGCGATGGTTCGGTCGGCCAGCGGGTTTTGCGCTTCGAAACTCGGTTGCTGGCCGAATTAGGCTATGCTCCGGTTATCGATTGGTGTAGCTCGTGCGAGGGGCCGCTCTCGGCGCAAGCTCTGGCGTTTTGTGCCGAAGCGGGCGGAGTCTTATGTCCGCGATGTCAGGCCGGGCCAGGAGAAAGGCGTCGGCTTTCGACCGAGGCGCTCGGGGGGATGCGAGCGCTGGCAAGCGAGAAATGGCGCGAACCATTGGCGGATCGGGTTCGCGCGGAGTTGCGGGGGGTGATGGGTGGTATCATCACACACATTCGAGGTAAGCCGCCCAAATTACTGCCCTATCTGGGGGGGTGAGGTCGTGGACACGTCGCGGTTGACCGGTCGATTCACGGGCTTATTCCTGGCGTCGGTCCTAGCCGGTGCCACCGGTTGTTTGCAGTCGCTACCTATTCTGAACCGATTGGCTCCGGCTCCGGTAGCACGGCCCGAAACAACCGACAGCTTCATCCTACGCCCCAATGGCGAATTAACCTCGGACAAAGAGGATGCCCTTTCGCCCGAACTGCGCTCGGAACTCGAAAACGCTCGCGAAGCCTATCGCCGCGAAGAATATGACAAAGCCGAACGTCTCTTCGGTGCTGTCGCCGACCGGGATAAGACAGCCCCGCAAGCGGTTCAGGAAGCGATGTACTACCGTGCTGAATGTCTACGCCTAACCGGACATTATCCCAAAGCCTGCGATACCTATTCGGCCTTGGTGAACAAGTTCCCCAGTTCCCACTACCGCGAACAATGCGTCGAACGCATGTTCGATATTGCCAACTATTGGCTCGACGAAACCTGGCTGGAGATGAAAGAAGACAAGGAACGCCGCGAAGGGAAACGAGTCGTTGTTTGGCCGCATTGGTTTTCTTGGGAGAAGACCAAACCTTTCTTCGATCGTGAGGGGCGAGCTGTTGAAGCACTGGAAAAGGTTCGGCTGCATGACATCTCAGGGCCGCTTGCCGATCAAGCATTGTATCGCTGCGGCGTCGTGAAAATGTATCACGAAAACTATCGCGAGGCCGAACAATACTTTAGCCAGATTCACGCTCGCCACCCGGAGAGTAAACTAGCCCCGAAATCTATCGAACTGGCTGTCTTCTGCAAGCAGATGAGTACCGGTGGTTCAAGCTACGATGGACGCAAAGCCGCCGAAGCTCGTGAACTCATCCAGGCAGCACTGCGCAGCTATCCGCAGATCGCCCACGACAAAGACAAACGCGAGTACATGGAAAAGCAACAGATGGCCATCGACCTGCAACTGGCGGAGAAGGAATTCAAGATGGCCGAGTTTTATCGCCGCGTCGGCCAATACGCCTCGGCATACTTCTACTACGACTTGGTGAGACGACGGTATCCAAAAACCAAATACGCTTCGATGTCCGAAGAGCGTTGGGCAAACCTTCGCGAATGGCTGGAACGTAAGGGTGAAGCAGTTCCCAGCGAAGGGAACTGAGCCAACAGGATAGCTGGCGACGCCGGATGTCGAATGAGCTAAAGCTGACAACGCGAGTTGTCGGGGGGCGACTGGAGGAGGTGAGCGAACATGCTGAGATTTTTCGGCCTTGCCGCCCTCCTTGTCGCGTCCGTGGGCTGTGCGGGCGATGGGCATTTCACCATCCTAGGTTATTCGACCAAGCCGAACTACGACACCCGCTTCCGCACGGTCAGCGTGCCGATGGTCAAGAATCGCTCGAGCTACATCGTGACGCCCGTGGTCGGGTTAGAGCAAGACCTTCATCGGGCCTTGATTGATCAAATTCAACTTGTGACCCCCTATCGCGTTACGCAAAACGACCCTGATACCCAGTTGAACGTCACCATACGCAACGTATCCAAAAATCTGCTCAACTACACGCCCTTCAACACGATTCGTGAAGCCGAGGTGATTGTCACCGTTGATTTGATCTGGCGAGACTTACGTACAGGCGAAGTGCTTTCACGGCCGTCGCGTCGTCCCGGCCAACCGATCGACAGCGAGACACCTCAACCGTTGCTGCTCAATGGTAACTTGCCTCGCAATATTCCGCGTATTGGCGATGTACCGGACCGTCCCGAAGCGGCAGCGCAGGCTGTGATTGCGGCGGATGAAGAACAATTCGTCGATCCGCGAACTCGACGAACTGTCACCCCTATCACGCTGCGGATTAGCGCCAACTACCGAGAGGAACTCGGCGAATCAACGACTGCAGCCCTTCAAGCGGCTATCAAAAAGATCGCCCGCCAGATAACAGCCGCTATGGAGCCGGGATGGTGAGATGATCGCCGACACATGGACCATTCGTGATAAGGTGCTGCACCTCGGTGCCCGTCCGCTGGTGATGGGGATTGTGAATGTCACGCCAGATAGTTTTTCCGATGGTGGACGTTTTTTCGATCCCACACAGGCCATCACACACGCTCGGCGACTCGTGGCCGAGGGTGCTGATATTTTAGACATCGGCGGCGAATCGACCCGGCCAGGGGCAGAACCCGTGGACGCCAACGAGGAAATCCGACGAGTTGTACCCGTCATCGAGGCATTGCGGAGCAGCGTGCCCCTCTCCATCGATACGATGAAAGCCTCCGTAGCTCGTGCCGCTTTGAAAGCCGGAGCGCAGATTGTCAACGATGTAACGAGCTTGCGGGATGCCGAAATGGCGAACATCGTCCGCGATTCAGGGGCCGGGTTGGTACTGATGCACATGCGGGGCACGCCACAAACGATGGCGGACGAAACAGCCTATGAAGATGTGGCAAGCGAGGTGGCGTCTTTTTTGGAAGAGCGGTTGCGAATGGCGAGGAATAAGGGTATAGACGAGTCACGGATCGTCATTGATCCGGGTATTGGTTTCGCTAAACGCTCCTGGCATAACTGGACGATGCTGGCTCGGTTGGGTGAATTGGCTCGACTAGGTCGGCCGGTATTGTTGGGAGTGTCTCGGAAAGGGTTTCTGGGAAAAATCGGAGAACGACCAGTCGAACAGCGTTTGCCTGCTTCCTTAGCTTGTGTGTGCGATGCTGTCAGTCGGGGTACCGCTCGAATTTTCCGGGTCCACGATGTCGAGGCTACCCGATACGCGATCGAGGTCATCGTTCATATTCAACACGGTGAGCGGGGCATATCAACGCCCTAAGCAACGAGGAGGGATGGAACTTGCTGGATCGTCTGACCCAGCTGTATGACACGACCAGCACCCGCGACCTCGTCGAGATCGTCATTCTCGCTGTCGCGATTTTCCTCGTTTTGCGCTTCCTCGGTAAGACGCGCGGAGCAGGTATCGTGCGTGGGTTGGGTCTGATCGTTGTCGGTCTGTTCCTAACCGCGCAAGTGGTTATCGCCGGGTTCGAGTTGAAAGTGCTGGGGCGGGTACTGGACTACCTCCTCACTACGGTTCTGCTTGGCTTGGCTATCATCTTCCAGCCGGAATTACGCCAGGGGTTGATGTTGCTCGGCCGCTCGCCTCTGTTGCGCTGGTTCGTGCGTACAGAAGAACACCCGGTCGCTGAACGCCTCGCCGATGCCGCCGAAGCCATGTCACGCGAGTGTGTCGGTGCCCTTATCGTCATCGAACGCGAAATGTCCCTGGCTCCCTATATCGAGAACGGCCAACGGCTCGACGCCGAACTGTCCGCCAGTCTTCTACGTGCTTTGTTCTGCAAACGCAGTCCTCTGCATGATGGGGCCATCATCATCACAGGTGGACGCATTGCCGCGGCCGGCTGTCAATTGCCTTTGGGTCAACCGCCGGAAAACGCGAGTGTACACATGGGGATGCGACATCGCTCGGCGTTGTGCATGTCCGATGAGACCGATGCGGTACTTCTGGTGGTCAGCGAAGAAACCGGCCGCATTTCAATTGGAATCGCCGGCCGCTTGGAGCCGATACCGCGTGACAATCTGCTTAAACGTCTGACAGTACTATTGGAATCGGGCACCGCTAATCACCAGGAATTAGATCACGAGAGAGTACGTCAGGCAGCTTGAGCAAGTCGGGCCGATAGGCAAAATCTGGAAGACAGCGGAGGTAGCCCGCCATGATGGACCGAATCCTTTCGCTCCTGGTCGCGTTCAGCCTTTCAACGCTGATTTGGCTTTATAGCCGCAGTCGCGACCAAGAGACATTAGATAATGTACCGATTCCAGTGAAGGTAGTGGTTGCGCCGCGTCAGGCGGATCAGTACACCCTCGAAGTCGAATCTGATTCTCAGGTATTGGCAACCTTTACGGGACCACCGGGTCGGATGCGTGAGTTACAGGGTATGATTCAGCGGCACGAACTACACGTCGTCAAGACGATCACTGTTCCCGATGACAAACTCGATGCCGCACGGGTGAGCGACGGTGTGGTCGTAGAGGGTAGTGACCTTAACGCGCCGTTAGGTGTCAACGCCATCGTTAACGCAGGACGCAATCGTATCTCTTACTCCCTGCATCGCCTCGATGAACGACGCTTACCCGTCCGCTTCGACCACATCCGCGAAGGCCCCACCGGAACCATTCTGATTGAACCGGCCACCGTGCTGGTTCGTGGCCCGCGCGAGGTGCTGCAGCGATTGCAATACGTGCCGACGGTCCCATCAGAACTGCCTGTGCGTCCGTTACACGCGCCGCCATCCGTAGCCGCCATCGGTCGGGTTGACTTGGCCGACAAAATCGAAGAACGACCGGTAAAGGTAACGCCGAACCGTGTCATGGTACGCGTTCCGGGCCAACTGCGCAAGGAATACGAATTAACGGATGTGCCAGTCAGTTTTCTGTGTCCGCCGAACTACCATTTTAAGCCGCGATTCACCAGCGAGCGTAACGGCAAGGTGACACTCAAAGTGATCGGCCCACCGCGCGACGAACAGCCTAAAGCGACGGCATTCATCGATTTGCGAGAGGGAAAATTTCTTTCGGGGCTGAACAACGAGCCGCTCGCGGTACAATTACCTCCAGAGTATCAGTTGGTGGGAGATCCGCCGAAGGTGTCATTTGAGTTGCTGCCCGGCGACTTCAATCCCGACGGCCTGGGAATCACGGCGTTACCGCTCTTGACGCATAGGGCCGCAGCGTCGAGGGTGACATTGGGA
>RGDT01000147.1 GCA_009918525.1 Planctomycetia bacterium | reverse complement strand
CACGAACCGAAGATGAATCAGCCGAATGACTTGGCAATCGCCCCAGACGGAACCATCTACGCAAGCGATCCGAATTGGAGTAAAAGCACGGGCCAAATATGGCGTGTGGACACCGCGGGCAAGGTAACAAAGGTAGCAGCAGACATGGGCACCACTAATGGTATCGAAGTCAGCCCCGACGGAAAAACGCTTTATGTCAACGAGAGCGTTCAGCGGAATGTCTGGGCGTTTTCCATCAAGGCGGACGGTACTCTTGGGGAAAAACGACTGCTCAAGCAATTCGAGGATCATGGCTTTGACGGTATGCGGTGTGATGTCGAGGGGAATCTTTACATAACTCGCTATGGAAAGGGCACGGTCGTAAAACTATCGCCCGAGGGAAAAGTATTAAAGGAAATTGAAGTTCTTGGGAAGTCGCCAAGTAACCTGTGTTTCGGGGGACCCGATGGCTGTACGGTCTATGTCACGGAGGTAGAACATCGGCGTGTTGTGTCATTCCGAGTGGACAAGCCGGGCTTATCCTGGAAACACTCTCGTCCATAACTGATTGCCTAGTTCCCGTGCATGGTCTGCTTGGGAGCTAGGCGATTTGTTGGTTGAGGGGCGTGCTTGCATTTTCTTTTTCTTTTCTTATCTTCTTTTCTGAGTTAAGTTTGAATCAATTTGACTATTTTTCTCGGCGACGGCATCTTCCTTGCTACAATTTAATCATTGATCCTCTCCAAGTAGTTTAAGCCGCTCTCCGGTTGGGCCGAGATAGCCCCGCGGATGAGTGCGGAGGCCACGGTTCATGCTGCAGTCCCAATCTCTATCCCATCCATCGGAACGAACTGACAAACCAGATTCTCAAGTAGGTTCAGATTCCTTGTTTGCCGGTTATCGTCGTCATCAGGGCGCGTGGGATGAGCTATTCGCGGCTGATGGGGAACCGCACCCACACTGTCGTTTGTTGGTCGAGCGTTTGGGTCAACTGCGCTCGAATGAGTTCCAAAACCGTCGTGCCAGTGCCGACTTAGTGTTTATCAATCAGAGTATCACTTTTTCTGTTTACTCCGACCGTCGTGGTGTAGAGAAAATTTTCCCCTTCGACCTTGTGCCTAGGCCGGTCGCTGCCTCCGAGTGGGACCGTACCGAGGCCGGCTTGAAGCAGCGCATTCTCGCGCTCAATCACTTCCTTTATGACGTCTATCATGATCGCCGCATAATTAAGGAGGGAATCATCCCGGGGGAGCTGGTACTTGGCTCGAAATGTTATCGTCCCGAAATGATTGGCTTTGAGCCTCCGGGCAGGCAGTATGTTCACGTTTGCGGTACTGACCTCATTCGCGATACCAAGGGCGAATTTCTCGTTCTGGAGGACAACGGCCGAACCCCCTCCGGGGTGAGTTATGTTCTGGAAAACCGCGTGGTGATGAAAAAGGTGTTTCCGCAGTTGTTCCAGCATTTCCGGGTTCGTCGCGTCGAAGATTATCCGCAGCGGTTGCGCGATGCGTTGTTTTCGGTCGCACCGGCTGGGGCTGGCGATCCGCCTACCGTCGTTTTGCTAACACCCGGCCCCTATAACTCTGCGTACTTCGAGCATAGCTTCCTGGCCCGTCATATGGGAATCGAACTGGTAGTTGGACGGGATTTATTCGTTGAAGACGATGTGGTCTATCTGCAAACCACACACGGAGCGGAGAAAGTCGATGTCATCTACCGTCGTCTTGATGACGATTTTCTCGATCCCGAAGCGTTTCGGCCGGATAGCCTACTTGGCGTGCCGGGTCTGTTCCGCGCCTACCGTGCCGGTAATGTTACGCTGGCCAATGCTGTGGGAACGGGTGTGGCTGATGACAAAGCAATTTATCCTTTCGTTGAAGATATGATCCGTTTCTATCTGTCGGAGGAGCCTATTTTACGCAACGTGCCTACCTACATTTGCGACCGTCCGAGCGACCGGGCTTTTGTGTTGGATCATCTGCATGAACTGGTTGTCAAGGCGGTTAACGAATCAGGTGGTTACGGCATGTTGATGGGGCACACGTCCACGGAAGCACAGCGTGCCGAGTTCCGAGAGAAAATTCGAGCTAATCCGCGTAATTACATCGCCCAACCGATCGTTACCCTGTCCACCTGCCCGACCTGGACCGACGAAGGCTCCGCACCGCGTCATGTCGATTTACGACCTTATATCGTCAGCGGCCGTTCGACCTGGGTCCTGCCTGGCGGTTTGACTCGGACGGCCTTGGTCAAGGGATCGTTGGTGGTTAATTCCAGTCAGGGAGGCGGTAGCAAGGACACCTGGGTCATGGAGAATACTCGATGATCTCGCGCGTGGCCGAGCATTGCTTCTGGATGGCCCGTTATCTCGAACGCGCGGAAGACACCGCGCGCATTCTTGATGTGAATCAGACTCTGCTGCTCGACTATCACGTTCCCATGGAGCAACAGTGGCGACCTGTTCTAATTATTAGCGGCATTTATGACATGCCTGGTGAACCGCAAGCCGAGACCGTTCAGGATTACATGACCTGGGAGGCGTCGAACCTCTGCAGTATCGCTTCTTCTCTGGCCGCTGCACGTGAAAATGCACGAATCATTCGCGAAGTGATTAGTGCCGAGATGTGGGAGCGTCTCAATTATTATCATTTATGGATGCAAGGTTCAGCAGCCAGGCAACTCTACGAGAACAGCCGTTGTGACTTTTACAGCGAGATTCGCCGCATCAACCAGTTAATACACGGCATCGCTGATGGCACCATGTCTCACGATGAGCCGTGGAGTTTCTTCCAACTGGGGACCTATCTGGAGCGAGCCTGTCAAACGGCACGCATTCTTGATGTAAAATATCACATGGGTATGCGGGGAGGAGACAAAGTTCAGGACGCCGATGCTACTCCCGTTGATAACGCCCACTGGGTGGCGATTCTAACAAGTTGTTCCGGTTATGAACCATTTCATAAGAAGGTTCGCCAACTGCAGGACACGGGGATGGCGGTTGCTGAATTTTTGGTTCTTGATAACGAGTTTCCCCGCTCCGTTCGTTGTTGTCTGAGGCGTTGTGAGCGAGCTGCTCACGCCGTTTCCGGTAGGCCAGTGGATCAGCCGGGTGATGGGGTGGAAAAAATGCTTGCGGAATTGATCGGCTGGTTGAACGGCCGCTCTATCGCTGAAGTTTTCCGCGACGGCCTGCATGAAGCGTTGACGCATGTCGTCGATTCGACACATGAGCTTGGTGCAGCCATCCACCGTACCTATTTCGACGTTCGCGGCCGTACAGGCAGCAGTAAACGGGGTGTGTGAACCCTCAGACGGATAGACAAGGCCGCACTCAGGAACTATTCGTGATCTGCCGGTTGATTATGTGCGGTTGAACCCGCGAAATACATTCTTTGCATTTTGCTACAGGACGAACTTCATGACGATTCGGGTCGCACTCAAGCATACGACCGCCTATCACTACGACCGCCCCGTACTTTTGCAACCGCATATCGTTCGTCTGCGTCCGGCGCCACACTGCCGTACACCAATTCCGTCCTATTCCTTGCGCATCGAGCCGACACCGCATTTTCTCAATTGGCAACAGGATGCGTCAAGTAACTATTTGGCTCGCTTGGTGTTCCCGAACCCGACCCGACGCTTTGAGGTGCACGTTGAATTGATCGCGGAATTGAGCGCCGTCAACCCCTTCGATTTCTTTTTGGAACCGGCTGTTGAACGCTTTCCTTTCGACTACGATTCCAGCTTGCTGCCGGAGTTGGCTCCTTATCAAGCGATAGGCCCCGACACTCCGCGTCTAATGGACTTAGTTGAGAGCTTGCGACAAGATGGCGTCACGACGATTGATTTTTTGGTAGCGATCAATCGTCGTGTTAGCGAACTGGTTCGCTATTTGATTCGCATGGAACCAGGAGTTCAGACGCCGGAAGATACACTCACCCGCGGTTCCGGATCGTGTCGCGACTCGTCTTGGCTGCTCGTTCAACTCTTTCGTCGGCTAGGACTGGCGGCACGTTTCGTCTCAGGCTATCTCATTCAATTGACAGCCGACATAAAATCGCTGGATGGTCCAAGTGGTCCCGAAAGTGATTTCACGGACCTACACGCCTGGGTCGAAGTGTACATTCCAGGAGCAGGGTGGATCGGGTTTGATCCGACCTCGGGATTGGCTGCTGCTGAAGGGCATATTCCCCTAGCTTGTGCTGCGGACCCAACTAACGCTGCACCGATCAGTGGCTCGTATACCTGGACGAGCACAGGCAACGAGGATCGGTGCCAGGAAACCTTCGATTTTCAAATGAGCATTCAGCGGGTGTATGAAGCTCCGCGAGTGACGTTACCTTACACCGAGCAACAATGGGAAACAATTGATGCGCTGGGCGAACAAATCGACCGCGATCTTGAACTGAGCGATGTGCGGCTGACAATGGGCGGAGAGCCGACGTTTGTTTCCATCGACGATCGTGACGCGGCTGAATGGAATTTCGATGCGTTGGGGCCTCGAAAGCAGCGTTCAGGTGATTCCGTCCTGCGCCGACTCCGCGATCGTTTCGCACCGGGGGGATTATTGCATCACGGGCAGGGCAAATGGTATCCCGGTGAGCAGTTGCCGCGCTGGAGTTACGGCTGTTATTGGCGCAAGGATGGCGTTTCGTTGTGGCGGAATGCGCAGTGGATCGCGGAACCAGGCAGGGAGTATCCGTTCAGTTCCGACGACGCGGGTCGCTTTCTAAAACGCCTCGCGGAGCGAATCGGCGTCGATCCCAGTTTGTGTCAACCCGCTTTCGAGGATCTTATCTATCTGCTCTGGCGCGAACGACGTTTACCGGCAGACGTTAGCCCGCAGGATAATCGTTTGGACGATCCCCTGGAGCGGTCGCGACTGGCGCGAGCGTTCGAGCAGGGCTTGGGGCGCGTCGTTGGATATACGCTCCCTTTGCGGCGAACCGTGGACCAAAAATGGGAAGCCTGTCGCTGGCGGATACGGTCAGATCAACTTTTCCTGATTCCCGGTGATTCAGCGATGGGCTACCGCTTACCGCTCGATTTGCTGGCGTGGCCGATCACCGACGCCATCCGTTCGGTACTGTGCGTGGAAGTTCGTGACGGCCAGATGCGGGTGTTCTTGCCGCCGATTGTCGATCTGGAGGGGTTTTGTGCTCTAGTGGAAAATGTGGAGACGGTGGCAGCGGAGTTAGGAATTCCAATCTTGTTGGAAGGTTATAAGCCGCCAAGCGATTCGCGACTCAATCATTTCCAGATCACCCCCGATCCTGGCGTTTTAGAGGTCAATGTCCATCCAGCCTTCAACTGGCGCGAACTGGTTGGCAATACCACTGCAATCTATGAAGAAGCTCGGATGTGTCGGTTGAGTGCCGAAAAATTCATGTTAGACGGTCGGCACACCGGCACGGGGGGCGGTAATCATCTCGTAATCGGTGGGCCAACCTTGGAGGACAGCCCGATCTTGCGCCGGCCGGATCTGTTGCGGAGTCTGTTGGGGTTCTGGAGCAATCACCCTGCCCTATCTTATCTGTTCTCGTCGCTGTTTATTGGGCCAACCAGTCAAGCACCGCGTGTTGACGAGGCTCGCGACGATAGCTTGCACGAATTGGAACTCGCTTTCACGCAGATTCCCGACTATGGCGGTTGTCCTTATTGGTTGGTCGATCGTGTTTTCCGTCACATTTTGATTGATGTCACCGGCAATACCCATCGGGCCGAATTCTGTATCGACAAACTTTACAGCCCCGATGGTAATGATGGTCGTCGCGGTTTGCTCGAATTACGCGGCTTCGAGATGCCACCCCACGCGCGGATGAGTCTCGTGCAACAATTATTAGTTCGGGCTTTCATCGCCGCCTTCTGGCGAAAGCCGTACCGGCAACCGCTGGTGCGTTGGGGGCCGCGACTGCACGACCGATTCATGCTTGAACATTACATCGAACAAGATCTTCGAAGTGTTTTGCTGGAGTTAGAGCAATCGGGATACCGTTTCGATCCGTCGTGGTTCACTCCCCATCTGGAGTTTCGATTCCCGTTGATCGGTTCGGTGGTGTATCACGGCGTCGAAATCGAACTGCGTCAAGCGATCGAGAAATGGCACGTTCTAGGCGAGGAAGCGACTGGAGCGGGGACGGCTCGCTTTGTCGATTCGTCCGTGGAACGACTTCAAGTTAAGGTGCGAGGATTCATCGAAAATCGTTACGTTGTCACCTGTAATGGTCGCAGTGTGCCGCTACAGCCGACAGGAACGGAGGGCGAATTCGTAGCGGGAGTGCGGTATAGGGCGTGGCGTCCGCCGTCGTGTTTGCATCCGAACATTCCGATCCATGCGCCCCTGGTCTTTGACCTGTTCGACACCTGGTCTGGTCAATCCGTTGGCGGTTGTCAATATCACGTTGCACATCCGGGCGGACGATCATACGAGACTTTCCCCGTTAACGCGGGCGAAGCCGAAGGAAGACGCCGGTCGCGCTTTTTCGCGTTCGGGCATAGCTCTGGGTTGCGAACGTTCGACCTGACGGTACCGACTCCTGAGGCTCCCCTAACACTTGATCTCCGTCAACCGCTGACGGGATGGATCAGCCCACCTGGACGCTCGTCCGTTGTTTCACGCTAACGCAACGGCTAAATTATCCCTTGATGCCAAAAGCAATCAGGAGATAACCCGATGCGTCGCTTATGGATCTTGCTTCCGCTTTGTCTGTCGCTGGCTCCGGAATCGGCTGACAGGGCGGGAAGCACAGCAAGCGGGCGAGCGGGGTGTATCAATGCCCCGATTTACCTCAAACAAGCGGGCGAGCGGGGTGTGTCTACGCCCCGATTTTCTGCACCTCCTACTAATGTCCAAATGGAAGAATGGGCGGTATCCGCTCCCCTGGCTTTTCTGGAGGCGTGTATCGCTCGGTATGACCGCGAAGTATCTGGTTACACCACATTACTCGTCAAACAGGAACGCATAGACGGTACGCTTCAAGCCGAGGAGCATTTGCGGTGTTGGTTTCTCGAAAAACCGTCGTTTCGCGTCTTGATGCAATGGGAACGCGGTCAGCGATTAGCTCATCGTACGCTCTATGTCGCGGGCGAAAATCGCGATCAATTACTCGTCAAACCTACCGGATGGCTCGGCACGTTTGGGACCGCGCGGCGAGCTTTGGACTCAGCCGACGCCAAAAGTTCTGCCCGCTATCCTGCAAACGAATTCGGCATCCAGTTGGGCACGCGCCGCACTTTGTCCTGTTGGCGTGCGGCTCACAAACGCGACGATTTTCGCGTGGAGTACAACGGCCTGAAGACTGCCCCGGAACTTGGCTACCCTTGCTGGCAGATCGTTCGCCCCGCCTTTGGCCCGGAAGACAACGGCGTGACCCATGCGGTTTATTACATTGACCCCAAAACATGGCTTCAGGTCGGCTCTGTCTTGTTCAATGCAGACGGCCAATTGATGGGCCGCTATTTCTTCACCGATCTGAAACTCAACGCGAAGATACCCGACACCACGTTCACGGAAAAAGGACTCTGGCGCTGAGGGCGAGCGGAGCGCATCAACGCCCCGATTTGCCATCACTCACGGTTCGGGACTCTACCGAGCGAGGCTGACGATGCTGACTCCGAGGCGGTCAGCCAACTCGATCGTTTCAGGCTGATCCAACACGATGGTCCGATCTGCTTCGATGGCCAGTACCTTGCCGCCGGCCTTGGCGATCGTTTCGACGGTTTGCGTGCCGACCGTGGGGACATCGAAGCGCATGTCTTGGTTGGGTTTGGCCACCTTGACCACAGTGAATCCACCTCGGCGGCACAACTCCCCCGCTCGCTGAATGGCGCGGTCGGTTCCTTCGATAGCCTCGACGGCGATAGCTACCCGATCTTTGATCATGACGGACTGCCCGACATCGAGTCCGCCCATAGCCTTGGCTAGTGTCCAGCCGAATTCGATATCTGCCTGTTCCGCGGCGGTCGGCTCGCGTTTGGTTAATACTCCCGGTCTCACGAGCAACTCCGGACAGAGGTCCAACGCCGAGGCGAACTTCAGCCCATCTCGGCCCCATTCTTCGATCACACTTAACAAGATGGTGTCGTCTTTGTTGTCGCGTCTATTGCGAAAAAACCACCAACTCAGTGTTCGCCAGTCCGGCAACCAGTACCACCAACGCATAGGCCGATACATCAGGTCGGCTTTGTGCAACTTCCCGGCCATGACGACTTGCCGCACGCCGGCCTGTCGGGCTAGGGTGATCATGCGACCCATCTGAAACGGCCCTACCGAGTGATAGCGCCAACTGAGCGGTTGGAGCACCGGGTCGGCGTGATCGCGAATGCCGAGCGTCAAGACCCGCAACCCTGCTTCGCGAGCCTTGGCAGCAAACGCAATCGGGAAGCGACCAGCCCCGGCCAGAAGCGCGATGGGTTCATCGGGGTCAAGGGGGGCTGCCCCTTTCCCCCGAGAATCGCGATCGGTGCTGATCATCCCGCCTCCTTCAGTGGCATTCCCAACCGCTTCTTGATGTCGCGGACGTCTTTGATCAAGTCCGGCAGTTTCGGCATCGAGACGAGCATCCGCCGCGCCTCGCGAACGGGCATGGCCGGTGTACCTAGGATGGTTTCGCCTGCTGGGACATCGCTGGGCACTTTGGAACTGGCTCCAACCTGAACGCCGTCTCCTAGGTTGACGTGATCGGCCACGCCGACTTGGCCGGCTAGAACAACGTAATTTCCCGTCGTGGACGATCCAGCAACCCCCACTTGCGAGGCCAAGATGTTGTGTTCACCGATCCGGCAGTTATGCGCGACCTGAACCAGATTATCGATTTTTGTGCCGCGACCGATCTTTGTTGGCTGGAATGTGCCGCGGTCAATGGTGGCGTTGGCACCGATCTCTACATCGTCGCCGATCTCGACGCTACCTAGTTGCGGAACCTTGATATGTTTACCGCTCTGAAAGCGGTAGCCGAAACCGTCAGCCCCGAGAATCGCTCCGGCGTGGACGATGACGCGGTTACCAAGTTTGGTCCGTTCATAAAGGACGGCTTTGGGATGCACGACGACATCGGCTCCCAGCGTACAGTTAGCTCCGATGACGGCGCCACTATGAACGACACAGCGGGAACCAAGCTCGGTGCCGGGGCCTACCACCGCGAACGGTAGGACGCAAGAGCCCGGACCAATGCGAGCCGAGGGAGCCACACTGGCGAGGGGAGAAATACCCAGTTCCGGGTCGATCACGGGGCCTAGAAACTTCTGGAAGATGGCGATGAACGCCAATAAGGGATCGCGTACGACGATCAGGGTAAAATCGCGATCTTTTAACGAATCGACGAGGCTGGGTGGCACAACAAGCACGCCTGCCCGACAGTCCTTGAGTTGCGGCAGATTTTTCTCGTGTTCGACGAAGGCGATATGATCGGGTTCGGCTCCATGAATCGGCCCGGCGAACCGCACGGTACGGTCTGCTCGCCCGTGAGTAGTTCCCTGTACCTGGTCGGCTAGTTCCTGCGCGGTATATGACACGGTTTCGCCCCACCTTTCCGTGAAAGGAACCGCAACCACCAACGAGAGTCAGTGGATAGTAGCCTGAATAAAGTGAGGCAAATCTATACCACAGGCGAAGCCTTAAACAAGACGGATTTTCCGGCGTTGGGTGTTGCTGGATTCTCGTGGTCGGATTCATCATCCCCCCGAGCCGATGGTGTTAGCGACGGCTCCGGACCTTTCGGGTTGCCATTTCTCGTTGTAAATTTTCCGAATTACCCAAATTGTGCGGCGAAGTGAATGTGGGAAAAACTGGATGTGTTCGTTGCGGCTGAATAATTTTGGTATTGACTTTATTGACCTAAGTAGCAGTTATCTATTGAAGTTCCGAACCAAACTGATGTAGTGATTTGTCCAATGGCTGATATCGTGTACGTTTTGACCAACGAGGCTATGCCCGGTCTTATCAAGATTGGTTTGACTTCCGACAGTGTCGAATCCCGGCTCACGTCGCTTAGCTCGCACACGGGGGTACCGCTGCCGTTTGAATGCTACTTTGCGGC